>WGBF01000110.1 GCA_015494485.1 bacterium
ATCGCGGTACGTTCAACACCAACACCCTGATTACCGGGGATGCAGATGCCAATGGTCACGTGGACATTCTGCTGGCCACTGCGGAAGGGTTTCAGTTGTGGGAAGACCAGGCAGTTGCGGACCGTGTTTACCCTCCCTACGGGCTTACGGCCGTGCCACTGGATACATCCCAAATACAGTTGCAATGGCAAAGCAATGCGGCTGATTATTTTAACATTTACCGGGCCGCTGGTGAGGATTCCCTGCAATGGCTGGACAGTGTGCGCACCACCCAATACCTGGACACGACCGTCCAGGCAAATGTGCTTTACCGGTATGCTGTTAGTGCAGTGCAATTGTCCGCGGATTCGGTGCGGGAAAGCCCGTTATCCATGCCTGCAACGGCCGTTCCCAATCCACCACCTACGGTAAAACAGATTGTTTCCATTTCCCCGGGGCTTACGGCGGTGGTGTTTAGCGAACCCATGGCAGACAATGCCTTTCAGGTGGAACATTATCATCTTTCCACCGGTGTGTACCCTTCCAGTGTAACCCGTGCGGATGGGCGCACGCGGGCCATCCTGGGGTGGGAACATCCCCTTTCTGCGGGAGATTATTCGTTGATGGTATCCGGAATTACGGATATTCAGGGTACTCCGCTTGTTCCAGACTCCCTGCAACTTCTGTTTACCGTGTCTTCACCGGAAACGCCTTTTTATGCCGAACACGTACTTTCGTTTTCCAAAACCGCTATTCGGCTTCGCTTTAATTTGCCGGTAGAAGTTTCGTCTGCAACGGACATCGCCAATTACCAGATTGAGCCGGAATGCCGCATTTTGTCCATCCGGGTGGAAGCAGACTCCACGGAAGTTACCCTGGTGCTGGACGGCAAAAACCGGATTGGTTCGCTGGGAGAACCCTATTACCTGACGGTTCAACATGTTCGCAGTCGCGGCGGCGTGCCCCTGGCGGAACCCCAGACGTTCCCGCTGGTTGCCGATGTGACCTCCCTGGATAACGTGCAGGTATTTCCCAATCCCATTACTCCCCAGCATGAAAATGAATTATTATTTGGAAACCTCCCGCCGGGAAGCGAAATTTTTATTTACACCGCCAGCGGTCGGTTTATTCGGCACCTGAGGGATGCGGTTGTGAGTGGCGGAATGCGGTGGGATTTGACCAATGAACAGGGACGTGCGGTAACGAGTGGCGTGTATGTTTACGTTGTGCAATGGAACGGAAAACGTAAAACCGGTAAATTTTTGGTGATTCGATGAAAGAACAATCCAGGCAATATATCCGCCCCCTGGTAATTGCCATTACGGGTGGCATGGGCTGTGGCCAGACGACGGTGGCAAAATTTTTTCAGAAATGGGGGGCAAAAGTCATTAATGCGGACCTGGTTGCCCGCCAGGTGGTGAATCAGGACCCGGAAGTTCGGAAGGAACTGGAAAAAGCGTTTGGGAAACACATCTTTTACCGCAACGGGCGATTAAACCGGAAATTATTGGCCCGTATTGTGTTTCAGGATGAATCCAAAACCCGGCGCTTAAACCGCATTGTACATCCCCGCATGGTATCCCGCATTATCGACGAGATTGAAAAAGCCCGGGAGGAGGGCAAGTACCCCATTATTGCCATCGATGCGGCATTAATTTACGAACTGAATTTAGAACACATGTTTGATTATGTGGTGGTCGTTTCGTCACGCATGAGCCAGCGCATCCAGCGCATTAAGGAACGGGACAAAATCCCGGAAAAAGAAATTATTTACCGCATCCAGCGCCAATTGCCCATTGAAGAAAAAATGAAATGGGGGGATTTTGTCATTGAGAATAACAGTTCGCTGGAGGACCTGGAACGCAAATCCCGGGCTGTATTTCGAAAATTGCTGAACATTCAGAAACGGCAGGAGCAAAAAGCCCGGCGGGAGTTGGAAGAACACCAGCCATCGTAATGCGCAAGCTCACTGCTTCGATAAAATGGGGGTAGGAAATATGCCTGGTTTCCCATATATTCCCGTAACGTTAATGGAAAGGGTATTGTAAAACGCTAAATAAATTAAGTTCCTGAACATTCCTTTCAACAAATACCCATCAGAAAAACATTCTAAACGCATCATTAACAGAAAACTCCAAAACAAAAGGAGAAATAGATGAGAACAACCATCGAGGAATTCATCCAGAAGGAATCATCCGGTGGCATTGTATTGATGATTGCTACAGCGGTGGCAATGATTGTCAGCAATAGCCCCCTGGCTTCAGTGTACCAGTCCATTCTACACTTGCCCATGGAAATTCGCATTGGTCCGCTTCATCTGGATAAAACATTGTATTTGTGGGTCAATGATGGCTTGATGGCGATCTTTTTTCTCCTGGTTGGGCTGGAGGTGAAGCGGGAAATTGTGGAAGGCCATCTGTCCTCCATTGGACAGGCTGCCTTGCCGGTAATTGCCGCAATTGGGGGCATGCTGATGCCGGCGTTAATATACCTGGCATTCAACATGGATGACCCGGTTGCCCGGAATGGATGGGCGGTACCCACTGCTACCGATATTGCCTTTGCGCTGGGCATTTTGTCACTCCTGGGCAAACGGGCGCCGGCGTCGCTTAAAATTTTCTTAATGGCACTGGCGATTATTGACGACCTTGGTGCCATTGTCATTATCGCCGTGTTTTACACCGCAAATTTATCCATTACCTCACTGGCAGTTGCCGGAGCGGCATTGCTGGTTTTGATTCTGATGAATTATTTTGGGGTAGTTCGCCGCGCGGCGTACTTTTTGGTTGGTATTGTGTTGTGGGTAAGTGTGTTAAAATCCGGGGTGCACGCTACGCTGGCGGGGGTTGCGCTGGCCTTTACCATTCCGCTTACCGGGCGCAATGAGGAAGGCAAGGTGTTTTCTCCCCTGAAGACCCTGGAACACGATTTACACCACTGGGTTGCGTTTTTCATTTTACCAGTGTTTGCCTTTGTCAATGCCGGTGTAAACCTGGAAGGTATTTCCCCCGAGCTGATGATGGCCAGCGTTCCCCTGGGCATTTTCCTGGGGCTTTTCGTGGGGAAACAATTGGGAGTATTTGTGCTGAGTGCCATTGCCATCAAACTGGGGTTTGCACGAATCCCGGAAGGGAGTTCCTGGTGGCAATTGTACGGCGTATCCGTATTAACAGGCATTGGGTTTACCATGAGTTTGTTTATCCTGACCCTGGCATTTGAAGATGACACCCTGTATCAGTTCACAGATAAACTGGCGATTTTGCTGGCGTCGTTGCTCTCCGGACTTGTGGGCTACACCCTGTTGCGAATATTGCCGGCCCGGGGAGGCAATACGGAATAGCATCGGCGCAAAGCAGACGCATGAGAAGGCCGGACTCCATTGGAG
>WGBF01000111.1 GCA_015494485.1 bacterium
GAATGTCCACGATGAAATCGCACCCCACTTTCCGGTACTGTGGTATTCTAACGGCAATTCAACATCGTCCCTGTTTCCTCTTCGTTTCGTAATTCGTTCAAAATACAACTACTTAACCATTCAGTAATACGTTGCAGGACAAAAATATTTTTTACCTTGACAATATTTTATTTAATTAACAATTTAGCCCGTGTATTTTTGAGACTATAATGAGTCAGGACGCGAGAGCGGAAACGAAAGAGACGTGCCATGAACGCTGCGATGTGGAAAACGGACGTGAAATCAGCACCGGATGTTCCTGTAGGATGGTCATCGGAAGCGGTGAAGTGGCCTTATACTACATTGCCGAATGGAGCCGGGAATCCATTCGGTTTTTTTATTGCCGTATTTTGTGAATGATTTAACAAAGGTGCATTATGAAAAAACATACGATTGAATCCTGGGGTGTTCGGGTAAGCGTAGCAGCGGTGTTAACCCTGTTTTATTTTTTCTGGACGCATAATCACAATGTTTCGGACCTGGCAGTTATTTTTCTCCTGGCATTCATCGTCGCGTGGGGTTTTGTCACGACCCAAACGTTTCCCCGTCTAACCCCAAAGCGCTTGGCGTATTCCCTGGTTTACATTCTGTACCTGTTCAAAGAAATTATCAAAGCCAACCTGGATGTTGCCCGTCGCGTCATCCAGCCCCGTATCCCCATCAATCCCGGCATTGTGGAAGTGCGCACCCGCTTGAAATCACCCATTGGCCGCATGATTCTGGCCAATTCCATTACTCTGACGCCGGGGACGTTATCTGTAGATATTAAAGGCGACCACCTTTTCATTCACTGGATTGACGTGACGGACATTGATGAACAAAAAGCAACGGAAAAAATTGTCGCCGGTTTTGAAAAATATCTGGAGGTGATCTTTGGCTGAATTCATTATTCACCTGGCAACCTTTATTGTGCTGTTTGGCGTTATTCTGGCGTCGGTTCGCTTCATTAAGGGACCAACCGCTGCGGACCGAACGGTAGCACTGGATGTATTAACCATCATCTCCACGGCACTCATCGTACTGATTGCGCTGTTCGTGAATCGGGTTATTTACCTGGATGTGGCCCTGGTGTACGCCATTCTGTCTTTTATCGGGGTTATTGCCGTGGCACGCTTTATTGAAGGAGGATTGTGATGGCCATTCGCGAATTACTGGGCTCCATCATTGCCCTGATTGGCTCCCTGTTTCTGTTTTTGGGAGCGCTGGGAATTGTGCGCATGCCGGACCTGTACAACCGGATGCAAACCGGCACCAAGTCCACCACGCTGGGAACCATTCTGACTCTGCTGGGGATTGGTATTTACCGGCTGGAATGGCTCCCCCAAATGCTGATTCTCATTGCTTTTATTCTGGCAACCAATCCGGTCTCATCGCACACCCTGGCACGGGCGGCTCACTTTACCGGCATTCCCCTTACCCGCAAAACGGTGGCGGATAAGCTGGCGGAAGAAGAACATCGCCCCATTCCGGTGGAAGAAGAGGAGGAAGTGGTATGATTGCATGGTTCATTGGCGTTCTGGGAATTGCCATGATCGTTGGTGCCCTGGCAGCGGTGCACCTGAAACAAACGGTTCCGGCGATTATTGCGGCGGGTATTGTCAGCCTGTTTGCCAGTGTGCTGTATTTGCTATTGGCCGCTCCCGATGTGGCGATGACGGAGGCAGCCATTGGCGCCGGATTATCTACCGTTATTTTTCTGTATGCTGTGTATAAAACCCGAAGCGGAGAATCTGAAAAATGATAAAACGGGCAATAGCATTGTTTCTTGTTCTCTTTTTTGGCTATGTGTTTACCACGTTATTGCTGAATTGGCATCCGTGGACGGAACTCATTGGGGTAGCGCGCTATTACGTCAGCCACGAACTCACCGAATTGGGTGCCACCAATCTGGTGACGGCCATCGTAGTAACCTACCGGGGCCTGGATACCCTGGGTGAAGTAACCGTGCTGTTTCTGGCGGCCACGGGCGTCAGTGTGTTACTGCGGCGGACAACAATTACCCTTCCGTCCCCGGGGCCAAAGCGGCAATCCAGTGAAATTCTGCACACCGCTACCCGGCTGCTCACCCCCTTTATTGTGATGTTCGGTGCCTACATTTTCATTAATGGGCATTTAACGCCGGGCGGTGGATTTCAGGGAGGTGCGGTAATTGCTTCTGCCGTGTTGCTGTTGTTCCTTACCAATCCTCATCAGGCACTGAACCATCGTATTCTTAAAACCATTGAATCGCTTTCCGGGGCAACATACGTGTTGGTGGGGATACTGGGATTGTTCCTGGCAGGCGGTTTTTTAGACAACCGCATTCTGCCCCTGGGTGAACCGGGCCGCATTTTAAGCGCCGGTGCCATTCCCATTATTTACACCTGCATTGGTTTAAAAGTGGGCACAGAATTGGCCAACATTCTGGAAAACTTGCGGGGGCCGGCAACTTCCCCCGTGCTGGAAGAAAACGAAGGACGGGCACAATGATACTGATAATCGCAATTGGCATTGCTTTAATGCTCATCGGCTTCTGGGGCGCATTAATCCGTAAAAACATGATTCGCATAGTGCTTTCCATTGGCATTGCGGAAACGGGACTTCAACTGCTGATGATTGGGGTGGGGTATTTAAAAGGTCGCACTGCCCCTATTCTGGATTCTGCGGTGCCGTTCTCTCAGGCACTGCAGCGGGTGGTGGATCCGGTTCCCCAGGCGCTGGTACTGACGGCCATTGTCATCGGGGTAGCCGTCAACGCCCTGATGCTGACCTTCATCATTCGGTTATATGAGAAGAAGAAAACGTTAACCATAAGCGACTACAGGGACTTAAAATGGTAACACCGCTATACATTATCGCCGTTGCGTTAGGAATTGCCTTTTTACTCCCCTTGCTGGAAAAAGCCGGCAGGTGGGTGGTACAGACAGTATTTTTCCTTACCCTCACCTTTTTTGTGGGTGTGTCACTCCAATGGAGTGTGGGATTTTTAACCCATACGGTTACCACTGCCCAAATTTTTACTGCCGGATTTCAACCGCCCATTTCCATTAATCTGCAGATGGGCCCCCTGGAAGCGGTGCTCACGCTGGCGGTCAACGTGCTGGCGCTGCTGGGCGGCATGTACCTGGTACACCACCTCCAGCGAATTGGCCTTCAGGGCTTTGTGCTGTTTCTGCTCCTAACGCTGGGAATGAACGGGCTCATTCTAACGCGGGATGTGTTCAATCTGTTTGTGTTCATTGAAATCACATCCATTGCCACCTATGCTGTTATTGGCATGGATTTGAACACCGATGCCCTCCTGGCGGGATTTAAATACATGCTGGCCGGAAGCATTGCGTCCATTTTCCTGCTACTGGGTATCATCTTTTTGTACTCCCTTACCGGAACATTGAATATCGATGGCATGATTGCTGCCATTTCCAATTCCGCTTCAGCCAGTCTTCCTGTTATTACCATTGCGCTGTTCAGCCTGCTCTTTTCCTTTATGATTGAAATGAAGCAATATCCTGCCAACGGCTGGGCACTGGATGTGTACCAGAGTGCCCATCCGGGAATTGCCGGGATGATTTCAGCCGGCACCTCCGGCGCCATGATGTATGCCCTGTACAAACTGATGCCGCTCTTTTCCCCAACATGGGCGCTGGTTCTGGCGGGCCTTGGGTTAACCACGTTTGTGCTCTCCAACCTGATGGCCATTCCCCAGAAACACACGACCCGAATGCTGGGGTATTCTTCCATTGGGCAAATGGGCTTGTTACTCACTGTAATGGGCATCGGCACGGCTCTGTCTGTTTCTGAAGCGGTACTGCTTCCTATTCTGGGGGCTCTGTTTTTCAACCACTTTTTTGCCAAAGCAGGTCTGTACTGGCTGGCCGGCGTGGTAAACCGCTCTACGACCGACGACTGGCGCGTCCTCCGCGGACACACCGGTTACCAAATTTTATTGGGAATATTTTTACTGGCGCTTCTGGGTTTTCCCCCGTTCGCCGGCTTTTTTGGTAAATGGAATTTCATCATGCTCCTGGCTGAACAGGGGCAATTCATCTGGATTGGCTTTATTTTACTGGGATCCTTACTGGAAGCCGTGTATTTGCTCCGCTGGTTTGGTACGGCGGTGCGGGGTGAACCGGCGACGCACCACCCCCTGGAAACGCCATGGTTAGCCAATGTTACCCTTACCCTATTAGCGACGGCGGTCGTTGCTATTGGAGCAATTTTTATTGACCGGACATTCTCCAATACGGGCCTCCTCATTTTACCGTTTGCAGCGGCCGCTGTGCTAATATTAATAAACCGCCTGCCCAACGTGTTGCGGGGGAGCACCGCCATTGCCGCACTCATCCTGATGGCTTACTGGATGCTCCCTTCCCAGCAGGGTCTGAGTTTATTTTTTAACATCATTTTCCTGGGTGGGGGCATTCTGATTCTTCTGGCATCCTTTGGCTACCCGAAAGTTCATTCCGGCTTTTACGCACTGGTGGTGTTAATGATTGGTGCCATGGCCTGGTTAACCCGTGCGGCAAATGTACTCCAGTTCTTTTTCGCCTGGGAGGTGATGACGGCCAGCTCCTACCTCCTTATCCTTCAGGGGAAACAGGCCAGAACCGCCGCGTACACGTACGTCCTCTTTTCGTTAGCCGGCGCCTTTGTCCTGCTGGCGGGTTTTGCAACCGCCCACATGCTGTCGCCCCATTCCATTGGCTGGGATATTCTGGCAAATGCCAGCACACTTCCCGGGGTCTTCCTGCTGGTAGCGTTGGGTCTTCTGGTAAAAGTGGCAGCCATTGGGGTGCACCTCTGGGCACCGGGGGCATACGCGGAAGCCCCGGACAATGCCACTCCCCTGCTTTCCGCCGTATTGTCCAAAGCCGGCATTCTGGGATTTGTATTTGCATTGCTGAAAATGGGCACGGTGGTCACCGGCGCCGTCTCTTTGAATTACCTGTTGGGCTGGGTGGGCGTATTAACCGCCTTGCTGGCAACCCTGTTTGCTGTGTTTCAGGAAGATGCCAAAAAACTGCTGGCCTATTCCAGCGTCGGGCAGGTAGGTTACATTGTGTTGGGCATTGCGCTGATGAGCCACCTGGGCTGGGCGGCGGCATTGTGGCATTCGTTAAATCACATGCTGTTTAAGGGGCTGCTGTTTCTGGCCATTGCCGGGGTTATTTACCGTACCGGCACCCGCCAGATGTACCAGATGGGCGGGCTCATCAAGCAAATGCCGGTATCTTTTGTTTCCGTGCTGATTGGCATTATTGCCTTAAGCGGTATTCCCCCTTTAACGGGTTTTGGCGGTAAATGGCTGCTATACGAAGCTCTGATGGAAAAAGGCTGGTACTTCCAGACGGCCGTTGCCTTTTTTGCCAGCACCATTGCCTTTTTGTACTGCTTCCGGTTAATTCACACTATCTTTCTGGGACAACCCAAACCGGCTTTAAAACACGTTAAAGAAGCACCTGTTGGCTTTCTGATTCCGCAGGCCGTACTCATCGGGATTATTCTCTTCTATTCCATGCGGCCAGATAAATTGCTGCAGCCCATTTCCGCTATTCTTTCTCCCTATTTTGCACCCACATTGCGGTGGGAAAACCTGACGGTACACAGCTCCCTGGGTTACTGGAACGGCACATGGTTCATGATTATCGTGGGAATTATTTTTGTGCTGGTGACGTTGTGGGCGTTCTTTATTACGCCACGGCCGCAAAAAGTTAAACCGTTCAACATTGTGTTTGCTGGTGAACGCCCGGAACGACCGGAAAGCACCCATTACGCTTATCAGTTTTTTAAACCGTATGAACGCGCGTTTGCGCCGGTATTAAAGCCGTATGCCATTCGGTTCTGGCATGCTGTATCGGAATGGACCACCAGCACTGCGCTGGCGTTGCGGACGCTGTACACCGGCAACGCCCAAACGTACCTGATGCACATTTTTATTCTGGGCATGATGTTATTTCTAATATTGAAAGGATTATGATGATGGAAGGCGTGCTTGTAAAAATCGGATATGCGCTGGCATCACTGTTTTTAATCACCAATTACGGATTGTTGCTCATCGGTGTCACCATGAAAATTGTGGCACGGGTGCATGGCCGAATCGGGCCGCCGTTCTGGCAGCCGTATGTGGATATCGTTAAAAACATCTCCATGCGCACCACCGTCTCCCATGGGGTGATGTTTTATCTGGGGCCCATTTTCCGGTTGACCGGTGGCATCGGATTATATCTGATTATTCCGGCGGTGTATGGTTCCGTGTGGCTGCAAAACTTCAGTTTTAGCGGGGACTTAATACTGGTACTGTATTTCATCTTTTTCGGGATGCTGGGAATGGCCCTGGGTGCTGCGGAAAGCGGACATCCCTATTCGGCTATGGGCGTCATGCGGGGTCTGGCACAGGCCACCACCTCCGAAGTCCCCTTTGCGCTGGCCATTATAGCCATTGCGGCGCAACACCACACGTTGAGCATTCAGGACATCGTGGCGGCGCAACAGGGCGGCATTCTTCACTGGAACATGGTAACC
>WGBF01000112.1 GCA_015494485.1 bacterium
CCTGCGCCCATAAGTATTGTTTCATCATGGTTTGGCCCATTGCTCCGGGGTTCAATATTTTATCCATCTTACTCCGATCCCAGCGGAGGGTTGAAAAATCCCATACAAAATTATCCGGGTCTACCGCTTGCGGCAAATGGGGATCACCGCTCATAAATTCCGCAAACTGGGGCCAGGGATTTTTCCGTGCTGGCTGATTGGAAAGCATACTAAAGTGCTTGATGGTCTTCATTAACTCATCATCTTCTTTATATCCATTGGGAGTACCCCCGGTATAAGCCCCGTCAAAATTGGGGTCACTTTCCATCGCCGCCATTTTGACCACGATAGGCGCCCACATCATGTGCAGACCCAATCCGGATCGGGAAATCACCACTCCCAGCTGATAGCGGGAATATTCATAATTTTCAATTCCCAGCGTGTAGGCCACTGAATCCGGTTGATTTAACGCCATTGGGTCCAGCACATCCAGGTTGTATCCCAGGGCCTCAGCAAATGGCTCACCACTTTCGTTGATTTCATTGGCCAATAACATTTCTTCCATGGTGTAGTACCGATTCACCTGAATATTGAGGGTTTGTGCCATCCCCTGAATGAGCATCATACTCACCATTACAACAACCATCAAAAACAAATTTTTCATTTTGTACCTCCTAAATGTTTGGGTTACCCCCATTATATCATCAGTGGGTCATCCCGGAATGTAGGCAACCCTACGAAAACACCCTGTTTCCTTGATTTTTTACAGGCGTTAAGAATCGCAGATACCTTGCAATAGCATCCACTTGATTGTAATTTTGCGTGTCCAAAAACAAAAGGGAGCAACCATGACAACAACTGTTTTTCCTGTAGAAGGTATGACGTGCAACCATTGTGTGATGCACGTACGCAAAGCACTGGAAAGCGTTCCGGGTGTCAAAGCGGTGGAAGTGTCCCTGGAAAACAACAACGCCACCGTTACATACGACGAGAACGAATTTCAGTTTGAAGCGGCGCAAAGCGCTGTGGCCGAAGCGGGCTACAAATTGTTGCCGCCCGCAGCGTAAATCAAAGGAGTGATGGTACGCATGTTCAGAGAATTCTTTAAAGCCAAAATCCACGGCGCGACGGTCACCCAGGCCGATTTAAATTACGAAGGCTCCCTAACCGTGGACCCGGATCTATTGGAAGCCGCCGGAATTGCCGTTCACGAAAAAGTGGATATTTACAACATTACCAACGGTGCACGGTTTTCCACCTACATTATTCCCGGGAAGCGGGGAAGTGGAGTGATTGGTCTGAATGGTGCCGCCGCCCGACTGGGGGCAGTGGGCGATAAACTGATTATTGTGGCGTATTGCTACCTGCAGGAATCGGAAATTGCCAACCACCACCCCCGGGTCGTCATTGTGGGTGAAGGGAATCGGGTCGAAAAAACCATTGATTACTAACGCATGATGTAACAGGGGCGCGCACAACATACGGGGAAGACAGACTTCCCCGTATTTTTTTCCGGGAAAATTTTTATTCCCGCGTTTCAAATACGGGAGTGAAAACGTATCTTTCTGCACACAAAAACGGGAGGTCGTTTTGCCGAACCACACACGACGCTTAATCATTTTCCTGCTCACCGGGATCACGCTTTTTGCCCTGCTGGCGTTTACCCCACCGGAGACACTCCAAAAACATTATGTTCAGTTTCAATCGGTTTACGAGCTTCAGGAATATTTAGCGTGGTCACCGGAAAAAACGCCCTTAATTGGCGCGCACCGGGGCGGCCCCATGCCGGGCTATCCGGAAAACGCCCTGGAAACGTTTGAACATACCCTCACCTACGCCCCCTGCCTGCTGGAAATCGATGTTCGCAAATCGCGGGACGGGCGTCTGGTGCTGATGCATGATAAAACTCTGGACCGCACCACCACTGGCAAAGGACCCATCGGCAATTACACGTACGCCGAATTGCAGCAATTTCAATTGGTGGACCCGGAAGGGGCGGTAACTCCGTACAAAATTCCCACCTTAAAAGAGGCTCTGTTGTGGGCCAAAGGGAAAGCCATTCTGCAACTGGATGTGAAGGAACCGGTCACGTTTGAGCAGGTGGTGGATTCGGTGGAATTGTACGGCGCCGAAGCGTACGTGGTCATCATTACCTACAATTTGCGTTCCGCACAACGGGTTCATCAACTAAACAGCGGGCTGGTTATTTCCGCTTCTGCCAAAGGGATAGAAGGCACCCGCCGTCTGCTGGCCAGCGACATTCCTGCCCGCAACCTGATTGCCTTTGTGGGCGTGGGTGAACCCAATCCGGAAGTTTACCGCATGCTGCATGAACGCGGCATTCGGGCCATTCTGGGAACATTCGGGAACCTGGACCGCCGTGCCATGCGCCGGGGCCCCAAAGTGTACGTTCGCCTGCTGGAAAACGGCGCCGATGTTCTGGCCACGGACAATGTCCCCCTGGCTGCCAGGGCCATTGAAGCGTTTATTCACCAACGGATGCAACTGGAACCGGTACGATGATACCCACCCGCAACACAACAGGCATTCCGTTTTTGGTTAGGTTATCCCGCCTGGGATCTGGCACCAACACATCATATCCCGAACAGGAATTTCATCTCCGCGGCGACATCCGCCGGCTCCTGCAGGTGGAAGACCGCCTGTTTAGCATTAAAGGCAACATTGTCTTTGCCAATTTTTACGCCGCCCGCAAACTGGCCCAACGGCTTAATGACCATCCGGAATTGCTGCACACTCCCGACCAGAGCGCCCGCGCCAGTCACCTGAACGCCATGGGCATCATGGACGAAATTCTCCATTACGTGGTGCAATTGTACCGGGAACGGGTAAATCCGGAGGTTTTCAAAAAAGCCTGGCAGGTTCTGGAGAGAGAATTGGGGAAGGAAGCCCTGCATCAGGCCCTGATTGAATTCATCCGTCTCTTCCCGCCCACCCCGGTCTTCCACGGCGCCCTTTCTCCGGAACAATATTTAAAAGGAAAAACCCAGGGGATTCCCAACCGGGAACTGGTTCTGGAAGAACTCATCATGACCTGGCTGGACAACGAAAATCCTGCTTACCAGCCATACCGCGCTTTATTTGATGATTCGGCACTGCGCAACCGAACGCCGTATTTGAATATCATTCGTTCCCTGGATGTCTTCTTCCGGAAGGAACCCCCGTTTGGCCCGGACAACCAGCCACTGCTGGAAATGCTGCAAACACCGGCCCGTCTGGCGCCTCAATCGTTAAAAGACCAACTGGAATTCATGCGTCAACGGTGGGGGTTACTGCTGGCAGACTTTCTATTTCGCCTGATGGGCAGCACGGATTTTTTAAAGGAGGAAGAAAAAATCCGCTTTCCGGCGGGACCGGGTCCGGCGGAAGTCCCGGTGTACAGCGGCGAAGAACCGGAACGCTACAGCCCGGACCGCGACTGGATGCCCCGGCTGGTGCTCATCGCCAAAAGTACCCTGGTGTGGCTGGACCAGTTGTCCAAAAAATACAAGCAGCCCATTCAGCGCCTGGACCAAATCCCCGATGCCGAACTGGACAAACTGGCTCGCTGGGGATTTAGCGGCCTGTGGCTCATCGGCATCTGGCGGCGCAGCAAAGCCTCCAAAAAAATCAAGCAGCTGTGTGGCAACCCCGATGCGGAAGCCAGCGCCTATGCCCTGTACGATTACGAAGTGGCTCCCGAACTGGGCGGCGAGGAAGCCCTGAAGAACCTGCAGCACCGCTGCTGGCAACGGGGTATTCGCCTGGCCAGCGACATGGTGCCCAACCACACCGGCATTGACGCCCGCTGGGTTATGGAACATCCGGACTGGTTCATCCAGATTGACCATCCCCCCTTTCCCAATTACACCTTCAACGGACCGAATCTGTCCGACGACCCCAACATCGGCATTTACATTGAGGACCATTATTACGACCGCAGCGATGCCGCCGTGGTGTTTAAACGGGTGGATTTCCGCACCGGTGAAACGCGCTACATTTACCACGGCAACGACGGGACTTCCATCCCCTGGAACGACACCGCGCAATTGAATTACCTGTTGCCGGAAGTCCGCGAAGCAGTGATTCAGAAAATTCTGGAAGTGGCGCGCCGCTTTCCCATCATTCGCTTTGATGCAGCCATGACCCTCACCAAAAAGCATTTTCAACGCCTGTGGTTTCCCGAACCCGGCAGCGGCGGCGACATTCCCTCCCGGGCGGAATTTGCCATGACGCGCAAGGAATTTGACCGCCACATGCCCAACGAATTCTGGCGGGAGGTGGTGGACCGCGTGGCACAAGAAGCGCCCGATACACTGCTGCTGGCAGAGGCCTTCTGGCTGATGGAAAGTTACTTTGTACGCACCCTGGGTATGCACCGGGTGTACAACAGTGCCTTCATGAATATGTTGAAAAA
>WGBF01000113.1 GCA_015494485.1 bacterium
AAGGGTAAACGGCCACTATTCTGAAAGCGCACCAGGTCCCGACTCCGCACCAGTAACCACTCATGGGCCCAGGTTTGCGGATCCCCATGCCCAAAGTAATTGACAATCAGCGTCCCCTGGTTAATCTGATTTAACAAATCCTCCGTGGCTTTAGGCTTTACACGCCCAATGCCGCCGGGTTCGGGATCGTAATCGGTCAGGTAAATTTTCCGTAAGCTAAACTTCTTTAACGCATTGATGTAATAGTTTACCAGGTCTTCTGTATCGTTTAAATGAAACCACTCATTGTCACTGCCGGGAGGGCCAAATTCATCATCGGCAGCAAAAGTTAACGTAATCTGCCAGCCGTTATAATCCGGGTATTGCTGGAAGAAGCGGGGATAGTTCTTTAATTTCTCCAGATATATTTCAGCCTCTTCCACAGAATTTACCGGAAACCGCCCAATGGGTAACCAGGGGTCCAGATTGCGGTTGTTTCCGGCCGTATTCCCGAATGCCGTGTAAAAATGATCCGATTCGCGACTGAAAATTTCATTTACATCTTCAATTTGATAGGTCGGCACACGGTTGATGTAATCCTTTAATTCAATGTGCCGGTAGTCGTAGCTCCCATCCCCAAACAGTAGCACATATTCCGGAGGTACTGCCCAATTACTGTAGGCATACATTAGAAAATTCCGAATTGCAGTAACGTCCAGAACACCGGACGAAAATTCACGGTAAATATCCTCCAGAATTACCCGCTCGGTTTCCATGGGGTCTACCGGGTCACTTTCCCGCAGCACTTCCAGTTGCTCTGCCACATCGTAAAATTCTTCGGGTAGAATAATAATAAATCGACCTTTCCGGGAGGGGTCACGTAAATTGGGGCGGCTGGAAACGCGCTCCACATCCGTGACGTTCCGGATAACCGATTCATTAAACACGTAATATTCTTTTACCGTGCCGGTGCTTCCACTGTCTTCAAACACAACCGTGGTGCCATTCTGTAGCGGTGAAATTGCCTGCACGTTGGCAAAATTCGTCACATCCCAGATAATATTTTTATCATCCGAAAAACCCGGTACCTCATATCGAAGCACCGGTTGGTCAAAAACCACATTAAACTTTAACTGATTGTTCTCCGCAATCATGCGGCGCGGAAATTCCACCGTAAAATAATCCAGCAATACCCGGGAACGTTCATCGTTCCCCACCATGCGTATCTGTAGGGTGTTATTTCCTCCTCTAAACGGGGAAATGGTAGAGGCCGTATAAAACCGGCCTTTCTTCTCCGTCCGGTAAAGAGAGTAATTATCAATAATTTTAACACCATTTACATACACATAAATGGAATCCCGATAGGCTGCGTTATCCCCGTAAATAAAGCCATTTTCACCCTTAAAAATAATGTAAAACCGCGTTTGGCCATCCCCGATTTGCTGGGGCAGGTTGAAGGAAATTTCCGTTTGGTCGCTAAAGCCCTCCAGCCGCTTCCAGTACCAGTCCAATCCGGTGCCCAGAATATTGTAGCGGTCGACTTCAAAACGGCGTCGGTCGGTAAACTGGGTGACCGGAACAGCCGTTGGCGTATTGAGAGAAGCCCGCTCTGCAATCCGCTTACCCGGTGCGGCATTAAAGGTAAACAGGTAATAATTCACTTCACTGTAGGGGTGCAAATAACTTTCCCACGATTGCCTGGAAGTATCGTAACGCCAGCCCAGTACGCCGCGTCCGTAAAATAGTATTTCGTCGTTTTCATCCAGAATGCCATCGTTATCAAAATCATTTACCTGAATGGCGATTTCGCTCAAATCACGCGGCCGCGGTTTGCTTACAGACCAGGGCAAGCGCCACCCGCCGTAATTAAACATTTGAATAGTGGATACTTGAATAGAGGAAATATCAATTCCATTGTTTTTTAAGAAACTTCCCGTGATGCGGTAAATGCCTTCCTCTTTCACCGGGAATTTGTACCAATTACCGGTAGTAAAATCATAATTCACAGCCGTGTTACTGGTAAGCCATTGCGGTTGGGCTACCCCATTGGGAATCTGGTTTGGATTTACCACAGCAGCGTTTAGTACGGGGTCAGTACTAATTCGGCGGACGTTGCCGGCACGTTGGAAAGAATTCCTGCGACTGTTTTCAAACACCAGGGTAACGGTTAATTGCCTGGCAATTTCCACCTTCCGGGAAAGTGGATAAAACCGAATGGGATACACCCGTACGCGCACCACCCACACGCCACGGTACACATAGGGTTCGGAAACCTCCACCACCTCCCGGGGATACGGGAGTTCCTGCTGATACACATTCGGTTCCAGGAATAAATCCCCGGGTGCATCTTTTTTTAACGGGTGAAAATACGCCGGCAACATCACCACATTGTGCTGCACAGATTGCTGCAGTACCTGCAATACCACCCTTGGTTTTTGCGGCCCGGGAACGACAACCCGGGTTTCCCAATACGGTACAGCCGGTTCACCGGGAAATTCCGTTAACCGGGCATCCGGTATGTGGTAAGCGATAAAAACCGTTCCGTTCACCGATACCCGATAGGTATCCATGCGGGCGATTTCAAATTTCAACACGGTTTGTTGCGGCGAGTCGGAAACCAGCAGAGTTTTTGCGGAAGAAA
>WGBF01000114.1 GCA_015494485.1 bacterium
CGCCAATGTCCTCCAGGCCAGTGGCAACCGCTGCCAGTGCGTCTTTACGAAGCATCTGGGAGGAGCCCTTCAGGGTATGGGCCTCCACCGTAAATTCCTGCCACAAAGCGGTATTTTCCGGAGATTGGCGCAACTGCGTCAGTAACTCTTCCAGTTTTTCACAATATTTCAGGGCTTCTTTCTGGAAAACCGCATCAATATCAATCGTTTCGGTAACCTCAGACGGTTCCTCGCTTTCGGTGGTCGTTTCCGTTTCTACCTGGGTGGTAAGGGTTTCCACCGGAAAAGCAGCGCCCAATTTTTCATTTACCACTTCCTCGGACCACCCTTCCGGCAATTGGGGCGCATGTTCAGTCAAGTACTCCAGCAGCTCCGCCAGAGCCGGCTTTTCAGGAGCCACAGCCGACAGATAGTCCAGAATTTTATTGTACAGGGTGTCTGCAATCCGGGCCGCCCGGTCATACCCTGCTAGTTCAAAATTTTCCTTTAACGTAACGAATGCGGGCAACAGGGTCTTTTCCACAAACGGAATTAAGTCATCGGTGGTATCCAGAGCACGGCGGACTTCTTGTAATAATCGTTCCGCTACGGTGTTGACCGCTTCACCAGCTGCTTCTACCGGTACTTCAGGTTCTTCCGGTGCAGCAGGTTGTTCGGCGGCTTCGGTTTCAGAAAGACCACTCAGTTCCTGGAGCGCTGCTTCCCACACGGCTTCCTGTTCCAGGTCCGGCCGGTTCGTTAAGTCCTGCAAAAGCTGCCGGATAGCCGGTACCGCACCCTCACGTTCCGGCAACCACTCCGAAATTCGGGTAAAAAATTGCCGTGGGGCCTCCATGTTCAGGGATTGTGCCCAGTACACTAAATTCTGCACAATTTTTTCCATCCGCTGGCGGGTTTCCGGGTCGTCCAGCGCTGCGGCGTTGTCCAGTATGGCTGTCATCCGCCCCAAATACCGCCGGACAATTTCGAAAAATGCCTTGCGCACGGAGGCTTCGTCTGCTGCGCTCAGTGCCTTTCCGGCCGGTTCCGCATGCTCCTGCAGTGACTCCAGCGCCTTTGTAATCTCATTCATGACCGGGGCATCGGCATCGTTCAAATTGGCATCCACCTATTCCCGCATCAACTGAAACAGCCGGTCCAGGTCTGCCAGAATGGACTGCTTAAATTCCTGGCCGCTTTGCAAAATATCCGCCAGTCGGTTGGCAATTAATTCAATTGCCGGATAATTGTGAATCTTACCCAGGTCTTTTAATGATTTTATGCTGTCTACCAGGTACTTTCGCAGTTTTTCCTGACCGGGGTCCTGAATCAGTCGTTCAATTAAATGAACCACTTCTTCCCGGAAACCGTCCACTTCCCCGACCACATAATCCCGCAGCAACCGCCGCCGTTTTAATTCTTCCTCGCTCATTTCCCCGGGGACGGGCTTCTTCTGCTTTTCCAGCGCTTCCGCTTTTTCAACCAGTTCCTCCAGTTCCTTGCTTTCCGGGGTTTCAGCCGGTTCTTCTTCAGAAAATTCTATCGCATCAAACGCCGCTTCCAGTGTAGGCTCTTCCGAAGCGGTTTCAATGGGTTGTTCGGCCGGGGCAGGTTTACCGGACAGAATTGCTTCAATTGCCGGGCGGTGGGCGTTGAAAAGCCGGATTCCCTGCTCTACCAATTGCCCTATTTTTTCATTCAAAGTAGCCAGCCAGTTTTTATCAAACGGGATTTCCGGGTGGGTATCTGTTACCGCCGCCAGCACGTCCAGCCACTGGGGAATTTCTTCATTCAGGTCTGCTTCCACCAGCCGGTCTGCCAACTCCGCATCGCGCATCATTTTCTGAAAAAATTCCAGAATGGCAGCCTGGGTGGGGACATCTTCGGTAAGGGTTTGTTGTTCCACGCGTTTTTGCACCAGGCGCTGTACAAATTCCGGGTAGGATACGTCCGGTTCGAAAGGTGTGGCAGCCGGGGATTCTTCCACCGCTGCCGGCGTTTCGGACGGGGTTTCTTCTGCAGGGGTTTCTTCTGCAAAGGCTTCTTCCCCAATTTCCTCGCCCAGCGCCTTCTTCCAGCCCGCTTCTTCAATCAATAATCCAAATGTTTCCAGAAAATCCCGCGCATATTCTTCTATTTTTTTAAACGCATCCGTCGGATCCAACGACCGCACCCGTTCCAGAATATCGCTAAAGAAAATGGCAAAATCGCTGGTAGTGCTGGAGCCCGCCAGACGGGTAATGTTCTGAAACGCATCCTCGTCTTTGCGGAGGGCGTCCAGGAACCGCTTTAAATAGCGGAATTCTTCCGCGTTGTATTTTTCGCTCCCCCGATTTTCGATTTCGTTTAATAATTCCCAGAAATAATACGTATCAAAATTAACGGGCACATTTTCTTTCATGAGAAGCGTACCTTAGATTTTTGTCCTTACCAATTTTATTTAAGCTGCACGAACCATGTGCTGTGTATTACGCCAGGCGAAATTTGGAAATTGTTGCGTTCAGTTCCCGGGACAGGCTTTCCATTTCACCGGCCAGATCTCTGGATTTCTGGGCGCCTTCTGCCGTCTGGCTGGCAATATTGGCAATGCGTTCCATCGCAGCCGCAATGTCGGAACTGGCTTTGGCCTGTTGTTGAAACGTCCCGGAAATTTCGGTAATTAATTGCGCTGATGTTTGAACCATCTGGTAAATTTCTTTTAACGAACTTCCCGTTTTATCCACCAGACGGGTACCTTCTTCCACTTCGCGGGTACCCTGTTCCATGGCTTTTACGGTTTCGGTGGTTCCTACTTGAATGCTTTCAATTAACACAGCAATATCCTTCGCGGCCTGGCTGGAACGTTCCGCCAGCGTCCGCACTTCATCGGCAACCACGGCAAAGCCCCGACCGGCCTCGCCCGCCCGTGCTGCTTCGATGGTGGCATTTAACGCCAGCAGGTTTGTGCGATTGGCAATGTCTGAAATCACTTCAATAATTTCACCAATTTCGGTTGAACTTTGCCCCAGCAACCGCACCCGCCGGGCGGTTTCCTGCACGGTTTCGCGAATTTCGTGCATGGCTTCAATGGCTTCTTTTACCACCGCTTCGCCGTCTTCCGCAACTTCCGCCGCATCGCGGGCTGTTTTTGCCGCCTGCAGAGTGCGTTCATTGGCATAGCGGATTAAATCGGCCATTTCGCGGGCATTCTGGTAGGTCTTTTTAATCTCCTCCGCCTGGGTTTCGGCACCGTCGGCCATCACTTTGGTGTGCACCAGAATTTGCCGCGTGGCATTGGAAATCCGCTCCGATGCCTGCTTAACATTGCGGATCAACTTGGACAAATCTTCCACCATTAAGTTAAACGAATCCGACAGGGTTCCCAGAGCTGTTGCGGTGACCTCGGCTTTTACCGTAAAATCCCCCTCTGCCGCGCGGGATACGGTGTCCATTAAAGCGGTAATTTGTTCCTGCAATTCTTCCTGGCGTTCCTGATTACGGGACAGCAAATGCAGTTGATTCAGCAATTCATTGACTGCCGAGGCAATTTCCGCAAACTCGGCACTGCCGTTTAATTGTAACCGGCTGGGGGCTTTTTCCTTACCCGGCTCGTACATCCGCACGTGGCGGATCAGTTCCTGCGACGGCGCCGATACAGAACGGCTTAAACCCAAACTGAGCAAAAAGGCCACAACCAGGGCTACGCTGCCAAAAAGGAAAAATCTCCCCGTAAAAGTGGGCATGTAAAGCTGGAGATAGCTGTACGGCATATCCGCTTTTAACACGCCCACCACAACCGATGCGGAATCCGTAATAGGGCTAAGCACACTGAGATACTGTTTTCCTTTTTTGTCCCGGTAGTTGGTGATTACCGGCTTTTTTTGCTGGATGGCTGCTTTAAAACCCTGAAGCCCTGTCACTTGCTCCAGAAAATGAAATGTAGGCCGGGTGGAGTACACCATGGCCGGCGCACCGTTGCGGGTTACCAGGATTTCTATTTCCTCAAGGGGAAATCGGTGTTGAATTCGCTGTAATGTTTTGAATGTTTGCCGCACCTGCTGTTCGATGCGCTTAAACCTTTCGCCATCTTTATCACCGGGTTGGAATTTATCCCGAAGCAATTCTGCGGGAATCGACTGCGACACGAAATGACCGGTGGTTTGTAAAAATACCTCGACATCTTCAGTAACGGTGGATTGAATATTATTGACAAACACATACGCAACCGCTGCCGCCAGGCCAACCAGCACGATTCCCAGGATAAGAAAATATTTCCAGAATATTGGCATCTTCTTCATTTTGGTTCCCTTCAGATATGGGCAAGAATCTCATGGGAATTGAACAACCGATGGACATCCAGTATAAAATACTGTTGCCCGCTTTTTTCCACCATCCCGCTAATGTAGGCTTCCACCCGCGGGGAAAGTAATCCCCGGGCAATTTTCACTTCCGTTGGCAGGTAGGAGACCATTCCCATTATTTTATCCACCAGAATTCCCAACACCAGCTCGCCAAATTCCAGAAGCATCACCATGTCATCGGCATAAATGGGTTTGGGATTCATTCCCAGTAAGGTGGAAATATCCGCAATGGGGAAAATTTCGCCCCGTAAATTAAATACCCCTAAGTAAATATCCTCAACATTCGGAAGCGGTGTATACTCCGGCAACGGTACCACTTCTTTTAAATATTGAATATCCACGCCAAAATGGTAGCGCCCTAACTGAAAAGTCGATAACCGTTCCGGGGCATTCGCATGTGCGGTGTTATCCATCATGCTGAATATTCTGTCTTCCTTTAATCCATTTTTCTATTGTTTGCAACAATGTTTCGGGGGTAATGGGTTTGGTCAAATAATCCTCGGCACCCTGCTTTTTGGCCCAGAAGATATCGCTTTTTGCCCGTTTTGCAGAAACCATTACGACCGGAATCCGGGACAATTTTTCGTCCCGTTTTAAGCGGCGACAAATTTCGAAACCATTCATTCGGGGCATGACGATGTCCAGCAATACGACATCCGGATGAATATCGGAAATTTTGGCCAGGGCCTCCTCCGGCTCCCCTACTTCAATAACTTCATGCGCTGTATTGGCCAGATATTGCTTTAAAATCAGGCGGTCAACAACGCTGTCATCTACGATGAGAATTTTTCCCATTAACGGATTAATCCCCAATTAATTCTTTTATCTTCCCAATTAATTCCTCGTCCTTGAAGGGTTTGGGGATAAAGTCATCGGCTCCCAGTTCTTTAGCCCGGCTGGTTTCCCGAGGGGTATCTTTAGCCGAAAGCATAAGCACCGGGATATCTTTTATTTTATCATTGGCTTTAATGGCCTTTAGAATATCCAATCCGTTTACATCGGGTAACATAATGTCCAGAATAATAATATCCGGTTTGTTGGTGTCCAGATAATCCAGTGCTTCCTTTCCGCTACCGATGGCTACCACCTGATAGGTTTCTTCGTTCTCCAGCGCAATCTCAACCATTTTGCGGATTACCACGCTGTCATCCACCACAAGAATGGTCTTCTGGGCCACATCCACATGCACGTCCTTTTCCGGCGCGGCCGGGGTGCTTTCTTCCACCTCTTCTTCGATTTCTTCCAGCATTTCACTTAAGTCCTGCTCCGTCTGGGTCAGTTCTTCGCCAAATAAGTCATCCAGATTGAGTTCGCCTTCTTCGGCCGTTTCCGTTTCTCCAGCGCTTTCTTCTGCAACAGATTCCGCGGGGGTTTCGGCAGCGGCTTCCGAGGGGGTTTCTGCGGGGGTTTCTTCTTCAAAAATATCACCAATA
>WGBF01000115.1 GCA_015494485.1 bacterium
AGTCCACCGCCACCCAGGCCCAGGTACGGGAATACCACAAGCCGGTTTTTCTGCACGAACGCATAGCCCAGTTTTACAAAGCCCATTCCACCATTCAGGCGACTTTTTTCCGTTCCATGGGTTTTTGCAGGCTGCACCACAGCCATCCCCTCTCCGCCAAAAATCAGCTTATTCTTCTGCCAGTAGCCCCCACCGCCTAAAATAATAAACTGCGATGGGAAAGTGGGATAACCCTGCCCTTCCAGCCGTTGGTTAAATTCCGAAAGGTCAAACGTGGTGACCCCCATTGTGGCATATCCTGAACCGCTACGGGCGGGTTCTTTCCTTTCCGTAGCCCATGTATTTGTGAACAGTGCAGCACTCAGGACAAATCCGGCAAACAGAACAATGAAACGCATTGGTATTTCCTCCTGTAATGTTGTTACGGGTAAATGATGATGAATAAGGCACCGTTGGCTATTCCGTGTACCAGAACAGGTGAGAACAGGGTTTGCGTCCGCGAAAACAGCCAATACAACACCAACCCCATCAGGAACGCCGGTAGTATTAAAAATGGATTCGCATGCCACAGGGCAAAGGCTAACGCCGTGATGACGACCCCCTTACCGGTTGACCATCCTCGTTCCGTTGCCACCCGGAAGCCGTAAGCGCGGAAAATAATTTCTTCGGTTAGCGGAGCAACAACGACCATCCCAATAAAGTGAGCCCACCACTGCGTTGCCGACAGGGATTCGGTAATGGTAAACCCACCACTGAATTTTAGCAACACCAGCGTAACAGTTACCATTAAACCGCTTATCAACAGGGATAACAACACATCTGACAGAAGTCCATTTCCGGAAGGGCGAAACAACTTTCCTCTCTTTCGCCAGGCTTCGGGTAGCCGCTTCCAGTAAAACCCGACCAAAAGGAGAAGCAAGAATGGCACATACCAGGCAACGTAATTCTGAAATACAACTGTCGTTTCCTGATAATCCCCGATGCGGGTAAACAGCCACCCCCAGATTGCCCAACCGATAAGTCCATTCAATAAGGCCGGTACAAATAGTGCAAACATATTCTTCTCCCTGATATGATGACCCGTCATTCAGTGGCAATTGCTTCTGACGCGCCCTTGCGATACTGCTGCCACACAACCTGCAGCAGGGCGCCAATGCTAATCATTACCACAATAACCCACACAATGAATCCAACCACGGGAATGGCTCCCAGCAACAACAACACCACAAATCCAAGAATATATGCCACATACCGGTTAAACCGTTCTTTTTTAAACCAATGCCCCATGATGTATTGGCCCAGGATGGAAGCCCCCAGCATTTTACTCAAGTACAGAACGGTTAAGTACAAGGCACCGGAAATCAACGCCAATGGGGGGATAATAATTAACAGGAGTGCCACAACCGGAAAAACCAACAGAAACAATGCCCCAATACCGCTGGACTTCAACGGTTCAGTCCGGGCAATGGTGGCCATTTCCCAGTTCACGCCCGGGAATATGGTTACAAACAGCAATCCCACGACAAAGGCAGAAATGCTCAGCCACATCGCAATGGGACGCTTGTAAAAGGGTTTCGGGGATTTGAAGGTGATTTCGGCGTTGGCCGGCGCATTGGCAATTTCATTCTTTTTTTGTTTGTAAACCGTCAACAATACTTTCCCATCTGTGCGAAAATTTTGGCCAAATTCTACGGCACCGCCTTCAAAATCCACTCCTTTGGCAATGGTACCATTAAAAATGACTTCACCGGCACCCCCGCGGAAAAAACCGTCCACAACTGTTTGGTCAAATACAATGGTGCGCCCACCTGCGTACACATTTCCCTCAATATGGGAACCGGGAAGTAATTTGATTTGCTGCCCCATGGCCCGGACAGAACCATGAACGTTGCCCTTGACTTCCAGAATTTGCCCGAAGAAGAAAACGTTGCCGTCCACATCACCTTCCAGAATAGCCTTGCGGCCAAAGATGAGCATATCGTCCCCGACGTGACCGGTGAAACGGATTTCTTCTCCAAAGAAATACACGTCGCTTTGCACATACCCGTTTACATCCAGGGAATTTCCAAAAAACAACAAGTCATCCCGTACCGTATCTGCAGATTGCAGGGAATAGGTTTCGGCATGTTGAACCTGCATGCCCCAGAGGGATGTACTTACCAGCATACTCACCAGGATTAGTTTGAAAAACGCCTTCATGACAATCTCCTTTTTTAGTGTCCGGTAGTAAAGATATGCCGTTCAAGCATTATTTAAAGAAGTTTGCGACGAACGGTTTTTATCGGGAAGTGAATGGTTCAATTTGGTGGATGAATGGTAATTTGGGGAGATGGGGAACGAATGCGCGGTAAAGCAAATTGCCGGAGTTTATGATCGGGCCGGTTGTGCCGGTAGGTGTTTTTCTTCCTTTAGGTATTTCAGAATCCATTCCACCACGCGGCCCGTTGCTCCGCGGTGGGTTTCCACAAACTGGCGTGCCTGGGCTCCCAGCGATTCCCGGTAGGTGTTGTCTGCCAACAACTGGTTTAGTTGATTCGCAAGCGCTTCGGTGGAATCTACGACAATACCGCACCCCAAACGCTGCAGTTGAACTGCTTCATGGGAGTTGGTGAAATGAGGCCCAAACAGCACCGGAATGCCGTAAACGGCGGGTTCCAGCACATTGTGAATACTTCCTTTAAAACTGCCCCCCACAAATGCCACCCAGGCGTAGCTGTACAGATTGGCCAGCACCCCAATGCTGTCAACCAGAATAACGGATTCGCCCTGGTATTGGTTTATTTTTGACAGGCGAATCACGGACAGCGGGGGCAAATGAGCTTCCAGTTGCTGCAAATGCGCAGGTGTCGGTTCGTGGGGACACAGGATGGTGAGCAGTTGAGGGAATTGCCGGCTTAATTGCCGAATAGCCGGAACCAGGTGGGCTTCATCTTCCGGCCAGGTGCTGCCCGCTACAAATACCGGTCGGCTGGCAACAACGGCTTCGGGCAATAATTTCTTACGGCGGGATTCTTCACTGCGCTGAATCACCTGGTCAAATTTGGTATCCCCCACCACAACCACCTTCGTTTCTGCAGCCAGCAGGCGGAAGTTCTGGCCGTCCTCTTCCGAAATGGCCAGAATTTTGGCAAAGTATTGGTAAATTGCCTGATGAAACCACCGATACGGAATGCGGGCGCGACGGCTTTTTTCCCCCAGCGACGCATTCACCAGAAAAAT
>WGBF01000116.1 GCA_015494485.1 bacterium
CACGCTCAGTTGGGAGAGCGTGGCGCAAGGCGCCAAGGTCAGGGGTTCGACTCCCCTCGGCTCCACTAAGTAAGATGATGTGATGATTTTCTGTACTAAGAACCGGTGAGGTTCTAAAGTAGCTTCAAAAAGCGAGCACGATACACAAACTACACGCTCAGTTGGGAGAGCGTGGCGCAAGGCGCCAAGGTCAGGGGTTCGACTCCCTTCGGCTCCACTAAGAAAGATAATGTGATGATTTCTGTACTAAGAACCGGTGAGGTTCTAAAACAGCTTCCAGAAGCAAGCACGATACACAAGCTTCACGCTCAGTTGGGAGAGCGTGGCGCAAGGCGCCAAGGTCAGGGGTTCGACTCCCCTCGGCTCCACTAAGGAAGATGATGCAATGAATTTGCTACTAAGAACCGGTGAGGTTCTAAAGCAGATTCCAGAAGCAAGCACGATACACAAACTTCACGCTCAGTTTGGAGAGCGTGGCGCAAGGCGCCAAGGTCAGAAAAATTAGTGCAGTAAAAAGGCCGTGTTACCACGGCTTTTATCAATTTAGGCGATTTTTAAGGCCGTTGCTCATTCCGGGAGCAACAACAGGGTTCGATTCCCTGCGGTCTGCTACCATAATGTGAATCGTCAATGGAACTTTTAATTTTACTGGTTCTGGTAATACTGGCAATTATACTCTTTTTTATTACAGGGAGACAGAAAAAAAGCATTCGGCAAAAGCGGGAAGAAATTTTAAAACGCATGCGAGATCGCCAGTTTGACCAGAACAAAAAATAATTTTTCAGAAACCAATTATGTATTGAAGCATTATATTTGTTGGAAAAGGCGCCGTACCCAAGTGGCTAAGGGAGAGGTCTGCAAAACCTCGATTCGGCGGTTCGAATCCGCCCGGCGCCTCAACCTTTTACCCTTCCTTTTTAATTATTTTAGGGTATTCTTCTTTAATACTCCCCTTACCTTTTATCCACAACTTTCGATTATGAAATTCGCACAAGGGCATTGGGGCTGTTCATGAACCGGATTATTGAACCTGCAGAATGGATTTTTCAGGGGAAACAACAGGATATATTTCAGGCCTGGCATGAAAAAGCCATCAAATTGGTGAACCTTGTTCAAGCACCAATCCGCTTATCAAAGAATAAATTAAATCAATTTTATCACCTGATATTGAATGCCCTGATGGGCGGGGACACCGCTGAAATTTATTTCTTCCTCCAGAAAAATTTAAAGGGATTAATTGAACACGGGCTGTCATTTCACACCATCCAGGCTGCATTGTCTGATTTACGGACCCTCATGCTGGACGTGGTAATTAACCATCCGGACCTGGATAGGTCCAGTAGAAATTACTGGATGTCTCAAATTTTGGAACTTTTCGATACCATACACAATCACGTCCAGAAATTTTACTTTGAAGAAAAACACCGTTCGAACAACCAGGACAGCGATGCTTTCATCCTGGATAAAATTCCTGCTGTCTTTTTTGCCCTGGATGGCGGACGTTTTTCCCGAAGCGGATTTTTAAGTAAGAGCTTTAAGCAATGGACGGGCATTTCTCCGTCGCAATTTTTTGCTCAATATCGGTGGGAAGATATTATTGCTACCAAGGATATAAAGCAGCTTCGCGAAAATTTCACCCATTGGCAGCAAACCTTGCTTCCATTTTATTCCGTTACCTACGCCATGCAATTATCCCCGCAGAAATCCAGACGCGTACACGAAATTGGGAGAATCGAATACTCTTCTACCGGTACGGTGCAAAGGGTGTACGGCTTTTTCTTCGAAACAAAGACCTCTTCCTTTCGAGATGTTGAAATTCCATTAACAGTATTATTAAATACCAATAGTGTAGATTACCTTCTGTTTAACGCTTCCGGGAAAATTATAAAAGGAAATCTTTCTTTTCTGGACCAACCCACTATCCCCGGTAATGCCCACACGCTGGCATCGTTGTTTTCCTCTGCTTCGGAAAAAAAGATACTCAATCATTTACCCAAACGTTTCTCTAATACTCCAGAAACCATAAACATTCAAACGCCAGCCGGAAAACGTCGGGCAACTATTATTTCCGTTAATTCTTCCAATGATTCGGATACATTTTTATTGGTATTCTCCAGGCCCCCCTATCCTTCCATTGACACCGCACAACGCATGGAACTGTTAAATAACTTCCAACTGGAATCCATGAAGCTGGAAGATGAAAATGCGCTGTATCGTTCCACGATTAAATTATTAAAAAAAATTTTTCCACAAGCCCAGGGGGGAAGTATTTTAGTCCTGGAAAGAGATGGCTTTCGGTTTAAAGAAGCGTTTCATTACAATCTCCAGCAGCTTAAAAAGATTATTTTACTGGACCCACTAAAACCGGAAGTACAGCAAAAAAGCATTCAGCTAAAAGCCATCCGGTCCTCTTCCAAGGTAATTAAAATTGAAGACATTCAGAAACAAGCCAAAGCGTTACTTCCAGCCAAAGCATATCAAGTGCTCCGAAAATACGGAGGACTGGATGACATAAAAGCAACGCTAAGCGGATTGGTGAAGGTTGATGACCAACCGGCAGCCATATTAAATGTGGATTCCTTTCAGGGAATAGATTGCTTTACGAATATTGATGAAAAGCTAATGGACTTAATTGTCCAAACGGTCTCCAGCACGCTGAAACGTCTCCATATTTTACGGGAACTAAAACAAAGTGAGGCCAATTACCGTCAATTATTCGAAAAATCACCCGTTGCGATCTACATTCATCAGGATGACCATTTCAAATTATTTAACCCCAAATTCCTGGAATATCTTGATATCACTGAAGATGAAGCACGGCAAATGAACATCTGGGATTTGGTTCATCCGGAAGATTTGCCTACTCTTAAACGGCGTGCAACAGCGCGGTTACGGGGCGAAAAACCCTTATCCGAATATGAATTTCGGGTGATTAATAAGAAGGGTGAAGTTCTGGTTGCCCTGGGGTCGTTTTCCCGAATTTTATACAACGGCCGCCCGGCCATTCTGGGTGAAGTGATGAATATTACCCGCCTAAAACGCCTGGAAAAGCAGTTACAGCAGGTGCAAAAAATGGAAACCATCGGCCGCTTTACGGCAGGCATTGCCCATGACTTTAACAACATTTTGGGCGCTATTATTCCGGGAGCCGAATTAATTGCAGAGGACCCGGTAAATCCGGAAAATAAAAACCGGGCAAGCATTATTTTTAATATGGCCCAGCGGGGTGCAGAGCTAACCCAACAGCTTCTTTCCTTTGCGCGTGTTGGAATTATGGATAAAAAGGTATTGAATCTAAAAGAGTTAATTTTGACAAATAAAAATATCCTGTTAAATACCGTCCGGCCTTCCGTGCAATTGCAGTTTAAATTTGGAGAGAACATTCCAAATCTTAAAGGGGACCCAAACCAATTGCTTCAATTAATTTTAAATTTAATTATTAATGCCAATGATGCTATTCCGGAGAAAGGTACAATTACCTTAAGTGTGGAAGGAAAACGATTTCGTCAAACGCGCATTGGTACCGTTGGCGTTGTGAAACCCGGTCAATATGTGATTTTGACCGTAAAAGATACCGGAATCGGCATTCCGGAATCCATTCGGGATAAAATATTTGAACCATTTTTTACCACAAAGGAACCCGGTAAAGGAACGGGACTGGGGTTAAGCACTGTGTACGGAATTGTGAAACGGCACAATGCGGCATTATCACTCACAAGCAAACCCAACCACGGAACCACATTTCGGATTTATTTCCCGGCAACCACGGAAGCTGTACCCCATGAGAAAATGGAAGGAGCTTCCCGTACACCAATCGTTACCACGACCACACAAACCATTTTGCTGATTGACGATGAAAAGCAATTGCTGGATATCGTTCAAACAATGCTGGAAGAAATGGGATTTTCGGTTATTACCGCTTCAGGGGGCAAAGAAGGATTGAAATCTTTTCGCAAATATGTAAATCAACTTTCAATGGTTATTCTGGATTTTTCCATGCCGGATATGACAGGAAAAGAGGTTTTTAACGAAATAAAAAAACACGCTCCTCAAATTCCTATATTAATCGCTACCGGTTATGGCGAAGAAATAGAATTGCAAGAATTAAAATCCAGCGGGGTTAACCATATCATTACCAAACCATTTACCTTTGAACAATTAAAGAAAAAAATAACGTCCGTATTAAACGAAACCGATAATAGCCAGCAAGACTAACTTTCCCTTTGCACTATTCATTGCAAAGAACCCGCTTGTTAGTTGAGCAGTTAAAATCTCTTTACAGATTATGTTTTTTTAATTTTTTATACAAATTCGTCCGATCAATATTGAGCCGTCGGGCGGCTTCCGTTTTTTTTCCGCCCAATTTTTGCAATACGTATTTCAAGTAATTCTTTTCGAAAATCTGATGCGCCAGGTGCAAATCAATAATGTCATTAAATTCATCCATGTTAAATACCGGATGATGACCACTGATGTCGCCGGTTAAATATTTTAATGCCATATCCTGGGTAATCTCTTTCCCTTCTGCAAAAACCACAATCCTTTCCACAACGTTTCGTAACTCCCGCACATTTCCTGGCCACGGATGTTCTAAAAACAACTTTTCAGCCAGTGGGTGAATCTGGATAACCTGTTTATTGTATTCCTGATTAAACTTTTCAAGGAAATAATATATCAGCGGCAAAATATCTTCCGTTCGTTCTCGCAATGGCGGAATGTAGATATGCAGCAGGTTTAACCGGTGGTACAAATCTTCCCGAAAGCTTCCCCTCTCTACCAATTGACTTAAATCTTTATTTGTTGCGGCTATGATGCGCACATCAATTTTCCGGGGAAATACTTCCCCCACGATTTCAATCTCATTGG
>WGBF01000117.1 GCA_015494485.1 bacterium
ATGTACCTGGTGGTTGTGACAGCAGATCGGGGATTGTGCGGGGCATTTAATCACAATATCATTCGGCGGGCCGTGCGGGAAATTCAGGAACATAAGGAAATTGAAACCTGGATTGTGCCTGTGGGGCGGAAAGGGTATGATTATTTTTCCAAACGGGATTATCATATTGAAAAATCGTTTCTGGATTTATTCAACAAGCTGGAGTATCATCACGCCAAGGAAATTTCCAAGTTTTTAATTAGCGAATTTCTGGCCGGGAAAGTAGATAGTATTAAGATTGTGTACAACGAGTTTAAGAATGTGGCGCAACAGAATCTGCGGGTGGAAACGTATTTGCCTATTCCCCGGCAGGCAGCTGAAATTACCGAAGTTGCGGATTACATTTTTGAACCCGATCACGAAGAAATTTTACGCAAGTTACTCCCGAAATTTCTAGATATTGAAATGTGGCGGGTGTTACTGGAATCCTATGCTGCGGAACAGGGCGCCCGGATGACGGCAATGGAAAATGCCACAGAAAATGCCAAAGAATTGATTTACCAGTTAACATTGCAATACAATAAAGCACGCCAGGCCGCTATTACCAAAGAAATTAGCGAAATTGTCGGCGGTGCCGAGGCATTAAAAAGTGCGGGTTAATTAGAGAAAAAATTAAAGAGGAAAATTCAACAATGAGCAAGGGTATTGTTAAACAAGTTATTGGTCCGGTCGTTGACATTCAGTTTGAAGAAGACCAATTGCCCGAAATTTACAATGCAATAAAGATTGAGAAACAGGATGGCTCTACCCTGGTTCTGGAGGCACAGCAGCACCTGGGCGAAAATATTGTTCGCTGTGTGGCCATGGATTCCACGGATGGATTGGTTCGTGGAATGGAAGCCGAGGATACCGGCGCACCCATCTCCGTACCGGTAGGGCCGGAAGTTCTGGGACGGTTGTTGAACGTCCTGGGTGATCCCATTGACGAGGTGGGCCCCATTAAGGCTAAAAAACGGTATCCCATCCATCGTCCGGCGCCTCCCTTTGAGGAACTCAGTGCCGAGACTGAAATTCTGGAAACCGGTATTAAAGTGATTGATTTGCTGGAACCCTACTCCAAGGGCGGTAAAACGGGACTATTCGGTGGTGCCGGGGTTGGTAAGACCGTTTTGATTATGGAATTGATCCACAACATTGCCAAGCAACATGGGGGTTACTCCGTATTTGCCGGTGTGGGCGAACGCACCCGTGAAGGCAATGACCTGTGGCTGGAAATGAAGCAGAGCGGCGTGCTGGATCGTACTGCACTGGTATTTGGACAGATGAACGAACCCCCCGGTGCACGGCAGCGGGTGGGATTAACCGGTTTAACCGTGGCAGAATACTTCCGCGATGAGGAAGGCCGGGATGTGCTGCTGTTTATTGATAACATTTTCCGTTTTACCCAGGCCGGTTCGGAAGTATCCGCATTGTTGGGCCGTATGCCTTCCGCTGTGGGGTATCAGCCAACGCTGGCCACGGAAATGGGTGCCTTGCAGGAACGCATTACCTCAACCACCAAAGGGTCGATTACGTCTGTGCAGGCCATCTACGTACCCGCCGACGACTTAACAGACCCGGCACCGGCAACCACGTTCTCCCATCTGGATGCCACAACGGTGCTTTCCCGGCAAATTGCCGAATTGGGGATTTATCCTGCCGTGGATCCGCTGGATTCCACCTCCCGCATTCTGGATCCACGTATTGTGGGTGAAGAACATTATTATGTGGCAAAATCCGTACAGGAAATTCTGCAGAAATATAAAGACTTGCAGGACATTATTGCCATTCTGGGTATGGATGAATTGTCCGATGAAGATAAAATCATTGTGCAGCGGGCACGGAAAATCCAGCGTTTTCTGTCGCAGCCGTTTTTTGTAGCAGAGGAATTTACCGGGCGACCGGGCAAATATGTACCTCTGGAAGAAACCATTCGGGGCTTTAAGGGCATTGTGGAAGGGGAGTATGATGACATCCCCGAACAGGCATTTTATATGGTTGGTACCATTGATGAAGCCCTTGAAAATGCTGAAAAGATGAAAGCATAGTTTCATAAAATCCACCGTTAAATTTTAATTTTAGTTAAAGTTAGCGCGTTGCAAAACGATAATGGGAAACAGTTTATTATGGCTGAAGGTTTGAGTATTGAAATTACAACTCCCCAAAAACAATGGCGGTTTGAACATGCTGCCAGTTGTACCGCACCCGGCGTATTGGGAAATTTTCAGGTACTGCAAAACCATGCGCCATTGATGAGCGAACTGACGGTCGGGGAGTTGAAAGTGGTTGTGGACGGTGATGAAAAGTACTTTGCTGTTTCTGGCGGATTTTTGGAAGTGAAGAATAATGTAGTGTCGCTGGTTTTGGAGGCTTGTGAAGCCGCAGACGAAATCGATGTAGAACGGGCTCAACGAGCGATGGAACGCGCTAAACAACGACTAAAAGAACGCCGCCCGGATCTGGATGTTGTCCGTGCGGAAGCAGCGCTCACGAGAGCACTCAATCGGTTGCGGGTAGCGCGCAAAAAAACAGCAACTACATAAAAAACATTGTTTTCCGTTTCTTTTGCATTAAATTTCGTCATATTAAAAACGGTGGATTTTTTATGAAACGTGGCTATAATGTCCTTATTGCCCTGTTGCTTTTTTTTATTTTCCCTGTTCATTCCCTCCCCGCACAAGCCATTAGTAAACAGGATACCGTATTACTAAAGCGCTTAACGCGTTCAATTTCCCTGCTGGAATTTCATGCCGAATTGGTACAGTATGTTCAGAAGCAGTATGATTTGTACGGGGAAATGCGCCTGCCTCAGGAACGGTTTCTGGTTAGCTTAATGCGTCTGGTAAACCGGGAAATGCACCGGCGTATCCCGAATATAAAAAAGGCCCGCCGAAAATATTTTGCCGATTTAAAACAAATGCTGCAGGAAATTGAGCAGCTTCATGGCCGACTGCAACAGGCCAATATCCAGGATTTGGATCGCTTTATCATTGAGCTTGCTGCGCGGATACAGTTAACCCTGGAACGGGGTGAAATTGACTACCGCAAAAAGAAAGTCTTTGAAGACGCTTTGCAGATGTTGTACGTGGCAGAAGAAATGATTCAGCTGGATCGGGCCCAGAGCGGTCAGACGCTTCGACAAAAGGTTCAGGAATCCCGGCAAAAATTGCTGAGTACGTTTGGGGAACCCGTACAGGAATCCGCTACTACCACAACCTCTTCTGGCGAACCAGCCCGCCGGTACAC
>WGBF01000118.1 GCA_015494485.1 bacterium
CATTGATATGGTGCTGGTTCACCTGCTACACCATCGGAATACGCCGGAAGAACCCGAAGAATGCCATCCCGGTCACATTGCCCAGCATTTAAACTGGGATACCGACACGGTGGAAAAGATTTTACACAAAGCCACCCACCGCCATCTTGTTCAAATTCAGGGCGACCTGCTCCGCTTAACCCCGGACGGAGAAGCCCGTGCCCGGCAGCGCCTGGTGGAATAATCTCCAGGATTGTTTTATTACACCGAACCGATTCAAGAAATCCAAAAGCGCACACTCGCGGGAGCAAAAGGAAGGCGGAATGCCGTCCGGCAGTTTTCCAGGCGGGGCTCTATTTCACCTTCACCGGGTTGTGTGCCCTGTGGGTATTTTGCAAGCACCTATAGTGTTATTTACCACTTTTCTCCAAACCGCAACAAGCGGGTAATGGTAAAGCCCAGATGCAAATCCGAAAAGGCCTCAGTCCGCCGGTCTACACCGGAAAGATACTGGGCGCTGTTGATTCGGGTGGAGTTGGTCAAAAATATTTTAAAGAAATGTCCCCCCGTTTCCGTCTCAAACCCAACCGCAAACGCTGTCGCGCCTTCACTGCGATATCCCCGTACCACTGAATTCACCTCCGCGTAAATCCCCATGCTGCTGGTGACAAAATATTCCACAGTGGCACCCAGGGTAATGCTGGTCTGAGGGGAAGCAGAGTAAATGTAACTATTGTAAAGGATTCCCGGCACCACTCCGGCCATTAGATTGGGCATCAATTTTAAATTAACCGGCACCATGGCAAAATATTGCCAATTCCGGGCCTGAAAACGGCTTCGTCCGGATAGTGCCGGGTCTTCGGCAGCGACTCCGGCCCCTGCCTTCAGCGCCGCTGCCATGGGAATTTCGCCGCTTCCTTTTTCCCAGAATTTATATTTCAACCAGAGCTGATAATGATTTTCGCGATTGCTGCGCTCCAGCGCCACCATCAAATTGGTAACCGGTGCATAGGAAAGGGATAGTTGCATATAAGCCGGGCCGTCTGCTCCAAACAGGGCATCAATACCCTCGCCCAGAGATGGAATAAACCGATGGGCCACAATAAATTCCAGGTTCTTTTTTTGCAACACTTCCGTGGTGGGAAGATTAACCAGAATTGTAGAATGAAAAATCTCCACCGCCTGAGGCCCTTTAAAAATTTTCTTCTTCCAGCGGATTTTCCGCTCCTGAGCAGGGCTTAATACAACCAATACACTGATGATGCATATTACTGCCAATTGCCAGATTTTCATTCCCCATCCACCCGCTTTAAGTGAAACATAACCCGAATTTTTATCACTTTGTTTAATTTAAAAAACATGACCTGCGGAATTTTAATGTTGTAATCCGGAAGCTCAATTTGAAACGCCGCTTTAATCCGCATCAACCCGGCTTCCAGCATCTCCACGGTACCGGCTACCTCAATGTCACGTTCCACCCCATGCACCGAAAACGTTCCCTGTGTTTGCACCTCATACACCGTAAGTCCCGCGGAATCCCTTTTGGCAACGTCCACAATTTTTCCCTGGTAGGAGGCCACCGGCCATTTATCCGTTTCCAGGTACCGTTCCCGCATGTGGCGATTGCGCAGGCCAATTCCCGTATCCAGGGTGTTTAAATTCACCTCAAAATAAAATTCATTGTTTTTAAATAATGAATCATCTTCCCAATACAGGTAGCCGTCAATATCTTCCGTAATGCCTTCAAATTCCTCCAGCGGTGCTCTGGAAATGAATTTCGCCACCCGGGGTTTGGTCAAATCCACCTGCCATTCCACAGCCAGGGAATTGGCTGCCAACCCCAGCAGAATCCAAACCCCGAATAGCCACCTGGAACGATTAATTATTTTTGGCGCCATTATTTATCCATTCCTTAATGGCATCGATTTTATCCTGCGACAGGCTACCGTTGAGCGGCATTTTACTCCCCGCAATTCCCGAAGCCCCTTCCAATTTCATCACCAGGTAGCTATTGGCAGCATCGTTTGGTTTAACCCGCAAAATATTGGGTTTTTCCACACTGGGCACATTCACCAAATTTGAATAGGCCTTACCGCTGCTCAGATCCAAACCGGACTGCTTGCTGCCACTATCATGGCAACCGGATAGGGCGCAACTTTTATTAAACACATTGGCCTGAATGGAACTGAAGGTTGCTTCAACCGTTACGTTGGGATCATCCTCATTGTTGGTACCGTAATTGGAACAGGACGTTATTACCAATGCGCCAATCAGCCAGATTAAAAATTTTTTATATATCATGGGGTTATCCTCCTTTTTATTCAAATATTTGAATGAACGATGCAGCAATTACGTAATTAAAGTTACAAAGCGGTTAATTTAAATAAGGTCGAAATATTTTTCATCCCATTGAAGCCGAAATGGTGTGGTCTGGATAAACGCTGGCATGCCAACTGGCATCAAAAGGGAGTTGGCAATATGACCGTAAGGTAAGTTGGCCACGATGGGAATATCTTCCGGAAACATCTCTTTTACCATTTGAACAATGGTTAAAGCACGATTTTTCCACAGAAACTGCCCCAGTAGAAGCGCCCGCACCTGCGTTAAAAATCCGCTAAGTTTTAGCTGATGCAACATGCGGTCAATGCGGTAAATGGGTTCATCAACATCTTCAATGCACAAAATGATGTGCTGATTTGTGGGAATAAACGGAGTGCCCACCAATGAAGTGATTAATGCCAGGGTGCCGCTCAGTAAAATCCCGGTAGCGGTTCCGTCCCGAACAATCTCAATGCCGGGCACATCCGCAATTTGCAGGCGTGTTCCCTGGAGTGTTTCCAGTCCCGCAACAAAATAGGGATTTTCCGGCGTTGCTTGTAAGGTTAGCGCCAGACCGGAAAAAGCCGGAACACCGGTTTGCACCCATACCGCCCACTGCAATGCGGTAATGTCACTAAATCCAATAATGGGTTTGGCTGTCTTTTGAATGAATGAATAATCCAGGCGATCCAGTAACTGGATGGTGCCGTACCCGCCGCGGGCCGCCCAGATTGCCGCAATTTGTTCATCCGCATAAAACGCATGTAAATCCGCCAATCGATTTTCCACGGTGGAAGCGACTATGCCGGCGTGGTCAAACAAATGGGGTGCTAACACCGGCTGAAGTCCATTTTGTTCCAGTAGTTGCAGCGCGGATTGAATTTGCTCCGCTTTCACAGGGCCGGCAGGTGCCACAATGCCCACCCGATCTCCTGGTTTTAGCCAACGGATTCTCACAATATTTGTCCCAGTGTTTCTTCAATGTACTGTTTTACCAAGGCAGCAGCGCCCAGCCATCCGGCCTGATTGCCCAGTTTTGCCCGTACCAGATTAAAATTCACCAGTGCTTCCTTC
>WGBF01000119.1 GCA_015494485.1 bacterium
CGCTTTCCACACATTCAAATGCACGTAGCAGCCGGGATTTAAAAAATTGCATGAGCCATCCGGGTTTTCTTTGTATATTGCCTGATGTTGAGCGAAACCACGATCTGGCAATTCAAATATCAATATGGGGTGAGGACAAATGGCGAGAGTTTTTAACGTCATAATCGAACGGGACTCAGAAGGATACTACGTAGCGACCATCCCAGAATTACGCGGCTGCCACACCCAGGCTAAGTCGCTGGACACCCTGATGAAGCGGATACGAGAGGCCATTGAGTTGTGTCTTGAAGTTGAAGGTGAGGAAGTCCCGTCCCATGAATTCATTGGAGTACAACGCGTTTGGGTCGAAACATGACCAAACTGCCGCGGTTCCTCTCACATTCCACTGCGTCAGGTGAGCTCAGTCAATCAACAGAACTTCACAACCATAACACAGACAGGACGAACCATGAAACTGGGTAATAAAACCATTTCCATTCTGGAAGCCGGGCGTTTTCGGCTGGATGGCGGGGCCATGTTTGGGGTGGTGCCCCGCGTGCTGTGGGAAAAGCGCAAACAACCGGACGATAAGAATCGCATTGCCATGGCCACCAATCTGTTGTTGATTCAATACCAGGATCGCAACATTCTGGTGGATACCGGAATCGGCACCAAATACGATGAGAAATTTAAGAAAATTTACGCCGTGGAAGATGACCCGTACAATTTAACGCAAGCTCTGGAAAAAGCCGGCTTAACGGCGGAGGCCATTACGGACGTCATCTTAACCCACCTGCACTTTGACCACACCGGGGGTAGCACCACCAGAAACGCCGAAGGCGCCGTGGTGCCCACCTTTCCCAATGCCCGTTATTACGTTCAGAAATCGCAGTACGAATGGGCCCTGAATCCGTCGGAAAAAGACCGCGCCAGTTTTTTCCCGGAAAACTACGTACCGCTGTACAAAACCGGGCAGCTGGAACTGCTGGATGGCGACGGCGAGTTGTTTCCCGGCATTCGGGTCATGACTGTCACCGGGCACACCCCCGGTCAGCAAATGGTCCGGGTGGAGGGAGAGGGGCAAACGGTACTCTTTGCCGCGGACTTAATCCCGCTGGAGCCCCACCTTTCCATTCCCTGGGTCATGGCATACGACCTCTATCCGCTGGAAACCATTCGGGAGAAAAAAGCCATCCTGAACCGGGCGGTGGAGGAAAACTGGATTGTGGTGTTTGAGCACGACCCGGAGGTACTGGCCGGCACGGTCACCCGTACGGAAAAAGGCTTTGCATTAAACGAAACAGTAACGGTGTAAATGGACACCCGTCGGTAAATACGCACATTAACTTTGGGAAACACAGGAGAACGTTCCATGAAAACCATTCGATTCGGACTGTTCATTTTTATTCTGGGGGTACTTGTTATGGGAGCCAAACAGTCATCTGTCATTGAAGACTACGCCGATATTCAATACGTCAAGGGACAAATTGCCAAACTGGCACCGGTGGAAATAGCCGTAGATCCTTCCCTGCTTAACGAAAACGACAAGGCGGTTCTGGCCAAACTGGTGGAAGCCGCCAAATTGATGGACGAAATCTTTCTTCGTCAGGTGTACAGCCGCAATGTGGCCATTCGAGAAGCACTGCAGCAGGGTAGCAATCCCGATTACCCCACCCTGCTCACGTATTTCACCATTAACTTTGGTCCCTTTGACCGCCTGAACCACGACGAGCCCTTCATTAATCTGAAACACAAAAAACCGGGCGGTGCTAATTTTTATCCGGAAGACATGACCCGCGAGGAATTTGAAGCCTGGATTCAGGCGCATCCGGAAGACGAAGAAGCCTTCACCAGCAACTTCACCATTATCCGGCGGGAGGGCGACCGGCTGGTGGCAATTCCTTACTCCCGGGCCTATCGGGAATTTCTGGAACCCGCCGCCCGTTTGTTAAAAGAAGCCGCTGCCCTGGCACAAAACCCGTCATTAAAAAAATATTTGAACAGCCGCGCGGAAGCCTTTTTAAGCAACGATTATTTCCAGAGCGATATGGATTGGATGGACCTGAAAGATCACAAAATTGAAGTGGTGATTGGTCCTTACGAAGTGTACGAAGACGCCCTGCTGGGCTACAAGGCTTCTTTCGAAGCATTTATTACCATTGTGGACCCGGAAGAAAGCGCCAAGCTCCGCAAAGTGAACCAGTATTTGCAGGACATGGAACTGCACCTGCCCATTCCGGACAAGTACAAAAATCTCCATCGCGGCAGCACATCGCCCATTGTGGTGGTGCAGGAAGTGTTTACCGGAGGTGACACCAAAGCGGGTATTCAAACCACGGCCTTTAACTTGCCCAATGACGAACGCGTGCGGGAAGCCAAAGGTAGCAAAAAGGTGATGTTGAAAAACGTTGCCCATGCTAAATATGACAAATGCTGGATTCCCATCGTGAACATTGTGCTGGACCCCAAGGACCTGCAGCGGGTGTCGTTTGATGCCTATTTTAACCACGTGCTGATGCACGAAATGTCCCACGGTCTGGGGCCGGGCACCATTACCGTCAACGGCCGGAAAACCACCGTAAACAAAGAATTGAAAGAAACCTACTCCACCATTGAGGAATGTAAAGCCGACATTCTGGGAGTGTACAATCTGGCTTACATGGTAGAAAAAGGGGTGTTCCCCAAAGAGATGAAAGCCCAGGCTTATTCCAGCTATCTGGGGGGCATTTTCCGCAGCGTGCGCTTTGGCATCAACGAAGCCCACGGCGGCGCCAATGCCATTGCCTTCAATTATCTTATGGAAAAAGGTGGGTTTGAATACAATCCCCAAACCCGCAAATTCCGCGTGAACGATGCCAAAGTTGAGGGCGCCATCCGCGATCTGGCCCACGATTTACTGATGATTCAGGCCACCGGCGATTACGAAGGCGCCAAACGATTCATCCAGAAATACCGTTACCTTTCTCCCGAAATGCAGGATGCCCTGAATCGCCTGAAAGATGTGCCGGTGGACATCCGCCCGGTGTACACCATTGAACAATGGTTGTCCAAGTAAGGGAACGCGTTGCATCGTTCCGGCGTAGAATGGTCTGTTTTCATGGAAATGGGGGTGCCACAAAGCACCCCTTATCTGATAATGAGAAATGATTCGACATTCACATTAAATTTTTTCATGAAGGCATCGAAACTATTTAACTTTGTAAGTCAACCGACAGAAAAAAACGAAGAAACGGTTTAGCTTGGGGAGAACCATGATTCGGAGTAAAGAAATGCGCATCTTTCAATTTATTGGCGTCATCATTCTGGTCATTGGTACCGCCTGGATGTTTTCCATTTCCAGTGACGGTTCCGGTGCACCGGCTTACATAGAAGGCGAACTGGTATGCTACGGGTGCGAACTGAAGTGCGGTGGGCCCACTTCCAATACCTGCGATTATTACGAACACAAGGGTGTGCTCCGCGATGCCCACGGGGATTTCTGGTACTTTGAAGACACACCGGTCGCGAAACCGCTGATTCAGGACGAATCGCTCCGCGGTAAACAGTTGCGCGTGTACGGTAAAATCAATGAAGAAACACACACCATTACCGTAGACCGCTGGCGCGAATTGTAATTTACGTGCAAGCTGGTGAAGGGCCCGTTCCCTTCACCAGCCGCCCCGCTACGGCATGACCCCGGTTACTTCCTTAGAACGATTGTGAAAAATCTTGTAGTTCAGGCTGTCGCTGAGTGCCTGGAGGCTGGCCTGAATGATGTTGTGGCTGACGCCCACCGTGCCCCAGGTGCGTTCCCCATCGCTGGATTCCACCAGCACCCGCACACGGGCTGCGGTGCCATCGCCTTCGCCCAGCACCCGCACCTTGTAATCCACCAGCTGCATGTTGGCAACTTCCGGATAAAATCGCACCAGCGCTTTGCGAAGTGCGTTATCCAGCGCGTTTACCGGCCCGTTCCCGTCGGAAGCAGTGTGTTCCACCTGGCCGTCCACTTCCACCTTGAGTACCGCTTCGGAGTAATCTTCCTGGCCGTCGGTCAACATCACGTTCACCTTGGCGTAGGTAATGGTGAAATAGGGGCTGTACCGGTGTAACTCCGCATTCAACAGCAGCTCAAAGGAGGCTTCAGCGCCGTCAAACTGAAAGCCCTGATATTCCAGCTCTTTAATGTGCTGCACAAAGCGGCGGCTGAACTCCCGGTCTTCGGCTACCGGAATGCCCAATTCCTTTGCCTTGTAGCGAATGTTGCTCTGCCCGGACAAATCCGACACCACCACATGCCGCCGGTTGCCCACCGTTTCCGGTGGAATGTGTTCGTACATGCGGGGATTTTTCAGCACGGAACTGACGTGAATTCCCCCTTTGTGGGTAAACGCCGCCTTGCCCACGTACGGCGCCCGAATATTGGGGGACAGATTGGCCACTTCGTACACATAATGCGACAGGGACGTCAACCCACTTAAATCAATGGGATAGCGAAACTTCCGTTTCATTTTCAGCGCCAGATTGGGAATAATGCTCACCAGATTGGCATTGCCACAGCGCTCCCCAAATCCGTTAATGGTACCCTGCACGTGCACCGCACCGGCTTCCACCGCCGCCAGGGAATTCGCCACGGCCAGTTCCCCATCATTGTGGGCGTGAATCCCCAGCGGAAGATCAAACCGCTCCCGAACCGCCTGAAAAATGGTGCTGATCTCCGAAGGCAACGTTCCCCCGTTGGTATCGCACAGCACCAGGGTGTCGGCACCCCCGTCCGCTGCGGCCTGAAGCATGCGAAGGGCAAAATCGGGGTCGTCTTTGTACCCATCGAAAAAGTGTTCGGCGTCAAAAATGACCCGGCGGCCACGCTCACGCAGAAACGCCACCGAGCGGTAAATGAGTTCCGCATTTTCATCATCGCTCAACCCCAGCGTATCCCGGGAATGAAACCGCCACGTTTTACCAAAGATAGTCACCACTTCCGTTTCCGCTGCCAATAACAGGTTCAAATTACTGTCGCCTTCGATGTTCCGGACATCCCGCGCAGTCGAGCCAAAGGCACAAACCTTGGCATGGTGCAGGCGCAACTGCCGCACCCGTTCAAAATATTCCTTATCCTTAGGATTGCTGCCCGGCCAGCCCCCTTCAATGATGTCAATTCCAAAGGCATCCAGGCGCTCCGTGATTTGCAGCTTGTCAAAAATGGAAAAATTGACCCCTTCGGCCTGCGAACCATCCCGTAACGTGGTATCGAAGAGTTCAATAGTGGGTTCTTTCATTGGCCTTCTCCTTGTGTGTTCATTTCAATCTTTTTACGGCAACTCCCGTCAGGAGCCGGTGGAAATCAACCCGGTTTTGCGGGCATACGGGAACAACCCGCCCGCTTCAATAATAGGCAGCACATCTCCCGGGGATTTCAGGGGAAATTCCTCTCCGGTGCGTTCCCGTACCAGGATGTGGCGTTTCAGATCCAGCATCACCCATTCCCCCGTTTCCAGCCGTTCCACCAGCCGCTCCTCACTTTCTAACGGGATTACAAAACCGCCGTCCACCGCATTGCGGTAAAAAATGCGGGCATAGGATTGAGCGACCACCGCCCGCACCCCCGCTTTCTGCAGGGCAAAGGGGGCGTGCTCCCGGGAGGAACCGCAGCCAAAATTTTCCCCCGCAATGATAATGGAGAACGGCGATTCAAACTGGCCTTCCGGCACAAAGGGAATATTCCCCTGCGGCAATCCGGCAGCTTCCGGTGGCACCCCGGAAAGGGCAAATCTGCCGTACTGCCGGGATTCCTCCGGGTCGCTTAAGCTGTAAACCAGGTGAGCAGCAGGGATAATCTGGTCGGTGTCAATATGGTCACCCAGCACGTACACTTTTCCGCGAATATGTTTTTCCATGGGCAAATTCCTTCTTTTTTTCAATCATTCACGAATCATGTCACAGCACGGGGGAAGCGTCGCTGACCGATTCCCGCGCCGGCGATTCCGCCAGCAAGGGGCGGGGGTCTGTAATTACGCCGGTCACTGCCGAAGCAGCCACCGTAAACGGCGATGCCAGAAAAACGGACGCTTTCTTGCTTCCCATGCGTCCCGGAAAATTGCGGTTGGTGGTGGAAATTACCACATCGTTTTCCCGGGAGCGCCCCACCGTATCCGCCGGCCCACCCAGGCAGGCCGCACAGGAAGACGGCGCAATCACGCATCCGGCATCTTCCAGAATGGCAATGATGGGTTCCCCCTCAATGGTCACCTGGCGCAACTGGCGCGCCACTTCCGTGGACCCCGGCACCACAAAAGTGGGCACCCTGACTTGACGCCCTTTTATAATACGGGCGGCGTTAATGAAGTCTGTCAGTTTTCCCCCCGTACAGGAACCAATGTAACATTTGGTAAGCGGTGTGCCGGCTACCTCTGCCACCGGAGCGTAATTGTCCGGGCTGTGGGGTTTGGCCACCGCCGGGGGCAGGTCTTCTACGCGGTACCGATAGGTGGCAACAAAATCGGCATCGGCATCGCTGGTGTATTCTTCGTAGTCCTCCACGCCCCGCTCTTTCAAATAATGCCTGGTAACGTCATCCACCGCAATCACCCCATTCATGGCCCCGGCTTCAATGGCCATGTTGGTCAGGGTCATGCGTTCGTCCATATTCAGGGATTGAATGGCCGAACCGGAAAACTCCATGGCGCGGTAGGTGGCGCCACTGGTTGTAATATCCCC
>WGBF01000120.1 GCA_015494485.1 bacterium
CCGGTACCCCAAAGCGCAAATTTACGTACGCCAGGCGCGCCATAAATTCCTGATGGAATTCGTTTTCTTCCGTCAAATACAGAGGATCCTGCCGGGCCCAGAAGGTGGCACTATCCACATTCTCCACCAGGCGCACGAAATGATTGTTCAAAATTTTCGGATTGCTCATCAACCGCCGCTGGTGTTCGTCCATTAACGCCAGCGCCTGCTGAAAAAAACGCGCCGCCTGGCGGTATTCCCCTTTTTCCTGGTACCCCAGCCCACAAAACAGCCAGAAGTTCACCCCTTCCGGGTCCCATTGCTGCGCCTGCTGAAACAGGGACAGCATGGAATCGATTTTCCCCTCTTCGTAATACAACAATCCCAGTTTAAACAATGCGGTTCGATGGGTGGGATTTAACTGCAGCGCCCGCAGGAAGGCATTCCGCGCTACCCGGGCATCTTCCCGGGCAAATGTTTCAAACGAAAGGGGAATTTCGTCCGCCGTGTAGCGGTCCCGGTATTGCAACATTTGCTCCAGGTAGGCATCCCCAAGTTCCACATACGCTTCGGTAAACAGGGGATTCAGGTCAATCGCGCGCTTAAAATCCGCAATTGCCGATGACCACACCCGTTTTTTCTTCCAGTACATCCCCCAGGCAAAAAAATACAGCGGCGATTCGCACCGATTTTTCAGGGAATCCAGAATGCGGTACGCATCGTGCAACCGGTACGCATTGCCACCGGCAATGTCGCACAGGGCATGCAGCAAAGGCCCTTCAGGGGTGGCAGCCGGCGTGTGGTGCAACAGTTCCTGCGCACGGGAAATATTTTGTCGGGTATAGTACTGCCACACCGATTGCAGTTGCGGATTCCGAAACGTCACCCCATTCGCCGGTGCCGCCAGCGTCCCGGCCATGAGCAACGCCCACACGATGTTGACTATTCTGCACATCCCAAATTCCCGGTTCCCCTTCCTGTAATTTAGGGAAAAAGAAGGATCAGCGCAAAACAGGGGCGGTTTGCCCGGTGGAACTATTCCGGAGAGTTTTTCTTTTTATCGGAAAGCAGGGATTTCAATTCATTCAGCTTAATCAGAGCTTCCAGGGGGGTTAAGCGGTTAATATCCAGCTTTTTAAGCTCGTCTTCTACCGGTGAGGACTGCAGCACATCAAACAGGGACAATTGGTTCGGGTCCACCTGCATTCCCCGACGGCGGCGGGCCAACCCGCTCTGGCGATTGGGGCGCAATTCGTTGGCTTCCAGATTCATCAGTACCTCGCGCGCCCGGTCCACCACTTCCCGGGGCATCCCGGCCATCTGGGCAACATAAATCCCGTAGGAATTGTCCATTCCTCCCGGTTCAATTTTCCGCAAAAAGATGACCTGGTCTCCGTATTCCTTCACCGCCACTTTAAAATTCTTAATACGCGGGTACAGGGTGGCCAGTTCGGTTAGTTCGTGGTAATGGGTGGCAAACAGCGTTTTGGCGGAAATAGCCGGCGTATTGTGAATGTACTCCGTTACGGCCCAGGCAATTGCCAGACCATCAAACGTGCTGGTTCCCCGGCCAATTTCGTCCAGAAGAATCAAACTGCGGGGAGAGGCATTGTTTAAAATATTGGCGGTTTCCAGCATTTCCACCATGAAGGTACTTTCGCCAAAGGCCAGATTATCCGACGCCCCCACCCGGGTAAAGATGCGGTCCACCACCCCAATTTTTACGGATGCTGCCGGTACAAAGCAGCCCACCTGGGCCAGCAGCACAATTAACCCCACCTGGCGGAGATAGGTGGACTTACCGGCCATATTGGGGCCGGTAATAATCATAATTTGCGTGTTCTCGTTATCCAGATGTGTGTCATTTGGTACAAACGGCTGGTCGGGGGGTAACAGGCGTTCCACCACCGGATGACGCCCCTCGGTGATATGAAGCTCGGTGTCTGCCGTAATTTCCGGACGCACGTACTGGTATTTATGTGCCACGTGAGCAAAATTGGCCAGAACATCCAGCTCGGCTACCAGGCGTGCATTTTTCTGAATCGTTTCCCCGCGGCGGGCAATTTGTTCTCGCACCTGCTGAAACAGCTCGTATTCCAAGGAGGCCATTTTTTCTTCGGCGGTCAGAACTTTTTCCTCAAACTCCTTTAACTCCGGCGTGATGTAGCGTTCGGCATTGGTTAAGGTCTGCTTGCGGATAAAATAGTCCGGTACCTTATCCTGGTGGGTTTTGGTCACTTCAAAATAATATCCAAAAACTTTGTTGTATCCCACTTTCAGGGACGGGATGCCGGTCTTTTCCCGCTCGCGACGCTGCAGTTCTACAATAACGGTTTTGCCTTCCTGGCTAATGGTGCGCAATTCGTCCAGCTCCGCATGATAACCGCTTTTAATGATGTTGCCCTCAGTAAGGGTTTGCGGAGGATTTTCCACAATTGCCCGCTGGATAAGCTCCGCCACGTCGGTTACATCTTCCATGTCCAGAAAAGTCCTCAGGCGGGGGTCATTCGCCTCTCGAAGGGCTTCACGAATGGGTTCAATGTATCGGAGGGCTTGTTTGAGGGCAATCAGGTCCCGGGGGGTGGCGCGGCCGGTGCTAATGCGCGCCAGCAAGCGCTCCATATCGGAAATGTGTTCCAGCGCCTCCCGAACCGATTCCCGCAACGCGTTGTTCTCATAAAACGCACTCACTCGCTCCAGGCGCCGGTCAATGGCTTCCTTGCGGATTAGCGGGTGAACCATCCAGTGCTTTAACAATCGGCTCCCCATGGGCGTCAGGGTGTGGTCCAGAATGGCAAGCAGCGTGCCCTGCCGGTTGTCCCCCATAAGGGAGGTGGTAATTTCCAGATTACGGCGGGTGGTTTCATCCAGGATCATCACGTCGCTGGCGGAAATTACACTAACGCGCTGGATGTGCTCCAGGCGATTCTGGTAGTTTTCCCCGATGTAATACAGAATCGCTCCCGCCGCCACAATCCCAAGCGGATAGTCCTCCGCCCCAAATCCCTTTAAATTGGGGGTGCGAAAATGATCGGTCAATCGTTCATAGGCAAATTGGTAGGTAAAAATCCAGTCATCCATGCGGGTGTGAATTGCCGCCAGCCGATTCCCCAGCAACTGCTGAACGTCGGCTTCCTGCGCGCTGCTGATCAGAATTTCCTTGGGGGCAATTTCCTGCAGGTAATTTAACACCTCGGTAACCGGAATTTCGCTCAGGTAAAATGCACCGGTGGAAACATCGCAATAGCTGATGCCCGCCATATCATCTTTCAGGTAAACCGCCGCCAGATAATTGCTGCTGCGGTTATCCAGAATTTTTTCCGAAAGGGCAGTGCCGGGAGTAATCACCTCCACCACTTCCCGCTTTACCACTGTTTTGGCTTTTTTGGGGTCTTCCACCTGTTCGCAAATGGCCACTTTATGCCCGGCTTTAATTAACTTGGGCAGGTAGGCATCCAGCGCATGGTAGGGAAACCCTGCCAAAGGGACATCCGCTACCTTGCCATGGGAGCGTTTGGTCAGGGCAATCCCCAGCACCCGCGAAATAATCTTCGCGTCTTCGTAAAAGGTTTCGTAAAAATCCCCCATGCGGTACAGCAAAATCATATCCTGATACTTGGCTTTAATCGCCAGGTACTGTTCCATCAAGGGGGTTGTTTTAACGTCATTTTTCTTACGGCCTGCCATACGCTCAATGCTATTGGGTTAAATAGTCCAGTAATTCCAGCGGATGCTGAATGTGAATATCCGCCCCATTCAATACATGTGCATCCCGGTATCCGTACAAGGCGGCAACCGTGATAACGCCCGCGGCTTTCCCGGCCTCCAGATCGTGGGTGGAATCGCCCACCATCATGGCGCGGTCCGGCGTTACCCCAAATGTATTCAACACAAATTCAATCCCCCCGGGATGGGGCTTCTTCACCGGTAACGAATCGCCGCCCAGAATTAATTGAAAGTACGGTGCCAATCCAAATTCCGTTAATATCTTCCGCGTAAAATGTTCCCCTTTGTTGGAAAGCACCGCCAGCCGCCGGTTTGTCAACCGCTCCAACAATTCCGGTACCCCGGGATACACATACGACGTGTCCGTGCAATGTTCTTCATAATACGCAATGTAAATCCGGAACGCGCGCTCAACTTCCTCCTCAGTGGGGGAATGATGAACCGCAATGGCCCGTTCCAGCAATTTGCGGATGCCATCCCCAATCATCTGGCGCACCTGTTCCCGTTGCACCGGTGGTAAGTGCAATTGCTGCAGAGTATAATTGGCCGCCGCCGTAATATCCGGCAAGGAATCCACCAGTGTTCCGTCCAGGTCAAAAATAATGGCATCCACGTGGTACGTCATTGTTCCCTGTGCTTTTAAACGGCTAAAATTAACACTTTTCAGGTCAATTAAAAATTAAACTTTGGAATTTCGCTTCTGTCCCCTATTCTTGATTTATTGGTACCATTTTCAGAAATTTTTTGGTGCACAATAAATAAGGAAAATACCATGACAGCAACACACAACCTGGATTACGATTTTGTCATCATTGGTTCCGGCTTTGGCGGTGCCGTATCAGCCCTGCGGCTTTCGGAGAAAGGTTACCGCGTTCTGGTTATTGAAAAAGGAAAGTGGCTGGGGCCAGACGACTTTCCCCACACCAACTGGAACCTGAAGAAATGGCTCTGGCTCCCTTCCCTTCGGTTTTTTGGGCTCTTTAAAATCACGGTGTTTCGGCACCTTACCGCGCTTTCCGGGGTGGGGGTTGGCGGCGGTTCGCTGGTGTATGCGGCTACCCATCCGGTACCCAAAAGCCAGTTTTTTAACGCCCCCAGCTGGGCGCACCTGGCCAACTGGGAAGAAGAATTAATGCCATTTTACGAACTGGGACAGAAAATGCTGGGTACCGCCATTAACCCCCATTTTGAAACCGGAGACCTGGCCCTCCAGCAACTGGCCCGCGAACTGGGCAAAGAAAACGATTTTGAACCCACACGGGTGGCCATTTATTTTGGTGAAAGCGGCAAAACTGTGGATGACCCCTATTTTGGCGGGCGGGGGCCCACCCGTACAGGGTGCATTTTTTGCGGGGGGTGCATGCTGGGGTGCCGGCACAATGCCAAAAACAC
>WGBF01000121.1 GCA_015494485.1 bacterium
ACTTCTCCCATGGCCTGTCGCCCGGCGGTTACCGAACGCACCTGATAATCCACCACGGTAGCCGCTTGCCCCATGGCACGGTCAATGGCTTTGAAGATGGCGTCCACGGGGCCGTCGCCGGTGGCAGATTCCTCCCGAATTTCCCCCTGGTAGCGTAATCGCACCGACGCCGTGGGAATGGAATCAGTGCCGGCCAGCACCTGCATATGCTCCAGATGGATGTGGTTCTGGCTTTCTTCGATTTCGTCGCCCATCAGGGCCCGCAAGTCCTCATCGTACACTTCTTTCTTGCGGTCCGCCAGTTCCAAAAAGCGCTGGTACACCCGGTCCAGTTCCGTTTCGCTGAGGGTGTAGCCCAATTGTTCCAGCCGGGCCTTCAACCCGTGGCGACCGGAATGGCGCCCCAGCACAATTTTGCTTTCCGGCACGCCCACATCGGCCGGGTGCATGATTTCGTAGGTATTGCGGTTTTTCAACATCCCATCCTGATGAATGCCGGACTCGTGGGCAAAGGCATTGCGCCCCACAATGGCTTTGTTGGGTTGCACCACAAATCCGGTAAAGGTGGAGACCATGCGGCTGGTATTGTAGATTTCGCGGGTACGGATGTCGGTGTAAAAGGGAAGCAAATCCCCGCGGACCTTAATGGCCATTACAATTTCTTCCAGAGAGGCGTTGCCGGCCCGCTCGCCAATGCCGTTAATGGTGCACTCCACCTGCCGGGCGCCTGCCTGTACTGCTGCCAGGGAATTGGCCACCGCCAGACCCAGGTCATCATGGCAATGGACGGAGATGATTGCCCGGTCAATGTTGGGCACCTGCTCCCGCAACTGGCGGATTTTCTCCGCATATTCGTGCGGCAGCGTGTAGCCGGTAGTATCCGGGATGTTTACGGTTGTGGCACCGGCTTCAATAGCCGCGGTAATAACTTCCACCAGAAATTCCAGCGGCGTGCGGCCGGCATCCTCGGCAGAAAATTCCACATCATCCACAAAGGTGCGCGCCAGCTGCACAGCTTCCACAGCCATGCGAATGATGGTGCGCCGTTTCTCCGCCAGGGTTTTGCCGTAGCGGGGGTCGGCAAATTTTCCTTCGATGTGGAAATTGGAGGTACCAATGAAGGTGTGAATCCGCGGACGGGCCGCCCCTTCCAGGGCTTTGGCTGCAGCACGGATGTCCACTTCCTTGGCACGAGCCAGTGCGGCTACAGTAACCGGCACCTCTCCTGCAATGCGGTGTACCGCCTCAAACTGCGCCGGAGAGGACACCGGAAACCCCGCCTCAATGACGTCCACATTCAAGCGGGCCAGCTGCCGGGCAATCTCCACCTTCTCCGAAATGGACAGAGAGGCTCCCGGCGACTGCTCGCCGTCCCGCAACGTGGTATCGAAAATAATTATTTTTTCTTTTTCACTCATACGTGTACTCCTGTGGTTTTGGTGACCGGGCACCTGCAACGGTGCCTAAATAATCACCCCGCTTTTACGTTCTTCCTGAATGTTTTCAATCTGGTGCAAAATCAACTGCACCATGTCATCGGTGGAAACGGTTTTGGCGCCGGGGAAGGCGATATCCGGGGTGCAGTAGCCTTCCGCCAGCGTGTGCTCAATGGCCTGTTGAATTACCGCAGCAGCTTCCGGCACTTTGAAGGTGTGCGTAAACATCAACGCAACGGATGCAATAGCGGCAATGGGATTGGCCACTTTTTTCCCGGCAATATCCGGTGCACTACCATGAACCGGCTCATAGAGTGCACCGGAATCGCCCAGGCTGGCGGAAGGGAGGAGGCCCAAGCTGCCGCTAACGGCTCCGCCAATGTCGCTTAAAATATCTCCGAACATGTTGCCGGTTAAAATCACGTCAAACTGGCGCGGATTCATCACCAGTTGCATGGCGGCATTGTCCACGTACATGTGTTCCAGGGTAACTTCGGGAAAATCCCGCGCCACATCGTTCACCACTTCCCGCCAGAATCGGGAAACTTCCAGCACGTTGGCCTTATCCACCGATGTGACTTTCCGGCGGCGCTCCAGGGCCATGCGGAATGCCAGGCGGGCAATGCGTTCCACTTCCCGCCGGCGGTAAACCATGGTGTTCCAGCCCCGTTCCGTTTGCAGCCCCCGTGGCTGTCCGAAGTAAATGCCACCGGTCAATTCGCGAACCACCACAAAGTCCGTTCCGCGAATGATTTTGGTCTTCAGTGAAGAAGCTCCCGCAAGGGTAGGAAACACCTTCACCGGCCGAATGTTAGCATAAACCCCCAGCTCGCGCCGTAGGGCCAACAGGGCTGCTTCCGGTTTTAACTGCTGGGGGAGGTCGTCCCATTCCGGGCCTCCCACCGCGCCCAGCAGCACGGCATCCGCCCGGCGGCAAATTTCCAGCGTTTCATCCGTTAGGGGAACGCCAAAGCGGTCAATGCTGGCGCCCCCGACCGGGTACTCCCAAACCGTTACCTGAAATCCCCACCGTTCAGCCACGGTGCGCAACACTTTAACCGCCGCAGCGGTAACCTCCGGGCCAATGCCATCGCCCGGTAATGTGACAATGGTTGCTTTCATGCTTCCATCTCCTTTTTTGTGTGTAACCAGGGCATCATGCCCCGCAAAACTTTTCCGATTTTTTCAATGGGATGATTGGCCTCCGCCTCGCGCAATTTTTTCAGGCGGGGTTGGCCTTTTTCATTTTCTTCAATCCATTCTCTGGCAAAGGATCCATCCTGTACTTCCTTCAGAATCTGGCGCATGGCTGCTTTGGTCTCGGCAGTAATTACCCGGGGTCCACGGGTTAAGCCCCCGTATTCCGCCGTGTCGCTTACGGAATAGTTCATCAGCGCCAGGCCGCCTTCGTAATAGAGGTCCACAATCAGTTTCATTTCATGCAGGCACTCAAAATAGGCCAGCTCCGGGGGATATCCGGCTTCCACCAGCACTTCAAAACCTGCTTTAATTAACTGGGCGGAACCGCCGCACAATACCGCCTGTTCCCCGAACAGGTCGGTTTCCGTTTCATCCTTGAAAGTAGTTTCCAGCACCCCGGCACGGGTTCCGCCAATGCCTTTTGCCCAGGCCAGTGCAGTTTGCTTTGCCTGGCCGGTGTAATCCTGGTGAACGGCAATCAGACACGGGGTACCCACCTGTTGCTGGTACAGCCGACGCATCATGTGCCCCGGACTTTTTGGGGCAATCATAATCACATCCACCCAGGGCGGCGGTTCAATTTGGCCGTAGTGAATATTGAACCCGTGGGCAAAGGCCAGGGTGTTGCCCTCCTGCAGGTGGGGGGCAATCCATTCCCGGTACACCTGCTTTTGATGCTGGTCCGGGATAAGCACCATCACCACATCGGCCCATGCCACGGCGTCGGGGATTTCCTTCACCACCATCCCAACGGCTTCCGCTTTTTGCCAGGAAGCACTGCCGGGGCGCACTCCCACGCACACGTCCATGCCGCTGTCCCGTAAATTCAGGGCATGGGCGTGCCCCTGGCTGCCAAATCCCAGAACGGCCAGTTTCTTACCTGCCAACACTTCCAGAGAGGCATCCTCATCGCGATACACTTTAATGTCCATTCCGTTCTCCTGTGGTTTTTCTGTTCTTTTGTTTTGCGAACCGGCACCCATGGCATTACCCCACTTCCTGGGGCTGCCGGATTTGTTCTCCGCGCTTCAGGGCCACCGTGCCGGTACGGGCCATTTCCTTAATACCAAACGGCATCAACACATTGACCGCCGCATCGATTTTGGCCGGAGGGCCGGTAATTTCCAGCATCACGGATTTGTTGTTGATGTCCACCACCCGGCCACGGAAAATGTCACAGATGTTCTTAATTTCCTGCAGGTTGCCCTTCTCGTAATGGAGGGTAATCAGGGCCAGTTCGCGTTCGGTGCGATCGTGCTCGGACAAATCCACCACCTTGATGGTATCCACCAGGCGGTTCAACTGCTTGATGACCTGGTCAATAATCTGGTCATCGCCGGAAGTAACAATGGTCATGCGCATGACGTCGCGCAGTTCTGTTTCGCCAATGGTAATGCTGTGCAAATTGAAGCCTTTCCCGCTGAACAGGTTGGCCACGCGGTCAAAGGCACCGAAACGGTTCTCCATTAAAATGCTAATCGTGTGCTTCATGGCTACACCATCCTCTGTGGGTTTAACCGTTCAACAATCATATCCGAAACGGACGCCCCGGCGGGCACCATGGGGAAGACCAGTTCTTCCTTTTCCACCAGAAATTCCACCAGCATGGGCCCCTCGGAGTAATTCAGCAATTGCTGCAGGGCATCATCCACCTGATCCATGCGGGCCACCCGCAGCGCTTTAATGCCCATGGATTGGGCCACTGCGGCAAAGTCCGGATTCAATCCCTGCAAATCGGTGTAACTGTATTTTTCATTGTAGAACAATTCCTGCCACTGGCGCACCATGCCCAGGTAGTTGTTGTTAATCACCATGAATTTGATGGGCAGGTTATGGGCTTTTGCCACCAGGAGTTCCTGCATATTCATGGCAAAACCCCCGTCCCCGCTGATGGAAAAGACCGGGTAATCGTTCCGTCCCAGGGCGGCGCCAATACTGGCGGGTACTGCAAAGCCCATTGTCCCCAGTCCGCCGGAGGTAATGTGGGTGCGCGGGTGTTGAAATTTGTAATACTGGGCAACGAACATCTGGTGCTGCCCGACATCGGTGACCACCACGGCATCCCCACGGGTCTTTTCCCACAGCCGTTCAATCACGAACTGGGAACGCAGCTTGCCATCGCTTTTTTCGTAGGTTAACGGGCACTCCTGTTGCCAGCGGCGAATTTGTGCCCACCATTCTTTGGTATCCGGCTTTTTGGGCATGTACTGCCGCAACAATTTGAGCACCCGTTTTACATCCCCCACAATGGGGATATCCACTCTCACGTTTTTGTCAATGGTGGAGGGGTCAATATCCACGTGAATTTTGGTGGCTTTGGTGGCAAATGTTTCCAGCTTACCGGTTACCCGGTCATCAAACCGGGCACCCAGCGCCACCAGCACATCGCAGTTGTTAATGGCCTGGTTGGCCCAGTACATGCCGTGCATACCCAGCATGCCCAGGGATTGTTCGGATTCTCCCGGAAAGGCACCCAATCCCTGAAGGGTCATGGTAACAGGAAGGTTATTCTCGATGGCAAAATAACGCAGTTCCTGGCTGGCGCCGGACATGATGACCCCGCCGCCCACGTACAACAGCGGGCGTTTCGCCTCGCTGATAACGCGCGCTGCTTTTTTAATCTGATTGACGTGCCCCTCGTAGGTGGGTTTGTACCCGCGGATTTCCACCTGTTCCGGATAGCGGAACGTGGTTTGGGCGGTAATCACGTCTTTGGGCAAATCCACCACCACCGGCCCCGGACGCCCGGTTTTAGCCAGATAAAAGGCTTTGCGAATGGCCGGCGCCAGGTCATCCACATCCCGCACCAAAAAACTGTGTTTGGTAATGGGGCGGGTAATGCCGATTATATCGGCCTCCTGAAAGGCATCGTTGCCAATCAGACTGGTGGGAACCTGGCCGGTAAACACCACCAGCGGCGTGGAATCCATGTAAGCGGTGGCAATTCCGGTAACGGTGTTGGTGGCCCCCGGACCGGACGTTACCAGCACTACCCCCGTTTTTCCGGTAGCGCGGGCATAGCCATCCGCCATGTGGGTTGCCCCCTGTTCGTGCCGCACCAGCACGTGCTTCAGAAAATCAACGTCGTGAAGGTGATCGTAAATTTGAATAACTGCCCCACCGGGCATGCCAAATACCACCTCCACACCTTCGCGGCGTAACATCTCCAGAAAGATTTCCGCACCGGTCATTTTGGTGCCTGCCATAACGTACTCCTTTGCGTTTTACGGTTTATTGCCATTGTTCCAGGGATTGCGAAATACCGCACCGGTACTGGCGGAAGTAACAAAATACTGGTACCGGGCCAGGTAACCGGTTTGAATGCGCGGCTGAAACGGTGGCAATTCCGCCAGCCGCCGTTTGATTTCCGTTTCAGACAACGCCACATCCAGGCGCCGCTCCGGAATGTTGATGGAAATGCGGTCTCCGTTGCGCAGGGCGGCAATGGGGCCCCGCTCCGCTGCTTCCGGTGACACGTGACCGATGCAGGCGCCGCGTGTTCCCCCGGAAAAGCGGCCATCGGTAATCAGGGCTACTTTGTCCCCCAGGCCCATGCCCATGATGGCACTGGTGGGCGAGAGCATTTCCGGCATCCCCGGGCCGCCGCGGGGACCTTCGTAGCGGATGACCACCACATCCCCGGGTTGAATTTCCTGCCGGGCAATGCCCTGCAGCGCCTCTGCCTCGGATTCATACACCCGGGCAGGGCCTTCGTGAACCAGCATTTCCGGCACCACGGCCCCCACTTTTACCACTGCCCCTTCCGGCGCCAGATTGCCAAACAGCACCACCAAGCCCCCCTGCGGTGCAAAAGCGTTCGTTACAGACCGAATCACCTCCGGATTCCGATTCACCGCTTCCCGGGCAATTTCCCCAATGGTTTTGCCACTTACGGTGGGGGCATCGGGATTTAACACCCCGGGACTGGCAGACAATTCCTTTAAAATGGCAGGTATGCCGCCCGCAGCATCCACATCGGCCATGTGGACGAAGGGCGTTGCCGGACTCACCTGGCACAAATAAGGCACCCGGGCCGCCAGATTATTAATATCCTTTAATTCGATTGGTACCCCGGCTTCCCGGGCAATTGCCAGGGTGTGCAAAATGGTGTTGGTACTCCCCCCCATGGCCATATCCAGTGCCAGCGCATTGCGAAAACCGGCGGGCGTTAAAAATTGGGAGGGACGAATATTTTCCTTTACCAGGGCAACAATGCGCCGCCCGGTTTCCACAGCCAGCTCCCGGCGGGCCCGGGAGGTTGCCAGCACTGTTCCATTACCTGGCAGGGCCAGTCCCAGCGCTTCCAGCAGGCAATTCATGGAATTGGCAGTAAACATACCGGAACACGACCCGCAGGAAGGACAGCCGTACACCTCCAGGGTTTCCAGGGTAGCGTCGTCAATCTCGTTTTTCAGGCGGCGCCCAACACCTTCGAAAACGGAAATCAAATCCACCGGCTCCCCGGAGGGCAAGCGGCCGGTTTCCATGGGGCCACCTGCTAAAAAGATGGTGGGAATGTTCAGGCGGGCCGCTGCCATGGCCATGCCCGGGACAATTTTATCGCAACTGCTCAGGCACACCAGGCCATCCAGTTGATGGGCCTGCACCACTGTCTCCACACTGTCCGCAATTAACTCCCGGCTGGCCAATGAGTAACGCATGCCCACGTGCCCCATGGCAATGCCGTCATCCACACCGATGGTATTAAATTCAAAGGGAACACCGCCGGCTTCACGGATGCCTTCTTTTACCAGCCGGGCCAATTCCTGCAGATGCACATGTCCCGGAATCAATTCCGTAAAGGAATTGGCCACGCCGATAAAGGGTTTGTTGAAATCCTCTCGGGATTGAATAACGCCGGTTGCCCGAAGCAAACTGCGGTGCGGGGCTCGCTCAATGCCTTTCTTGACTCTGTCAGAACGCAACGTGCTTCCTCCTGCATTTCAACCCTCACAAATCGAATTCTCCCCGGGAGTCAATCCCGAGGATGAAAATGGTTGAAATACAGGGGGAAATACAAAAAACGGCTCGGGATTGACTCCTTAGAATTAGCCAATAATAAGGCTAATAAGAATAATGCTAAGGAGAATCCCGAGAAGGAGGGTGGTGATGGTTACGTCAGTTACAGCTACGGTGCGTACGGCGATCACTTCGGTGCCTACCGAAGGGGATTTGAAATCAAATTGTTGTGCCGTACGCCGATTCATTTTTTCTTTACACTTAAATTTGACCCCAAATGTAAAATAAAATCATGGGCCTGTCAATACACTGTTCAGGATAACGCAATAAAAAGGCGATAAATTAAAAATAATTCAGAATTATTTCATTATTCAAACACGTTTATGCAATTCGAATGGAATCCGATGCCCGAATTCGGGCACATCGTTTTCCTCAAATCCCCTCAAATGGATGCAGTACCTGCTTCAGGAAAACGATTTTCCCAATTGTGAAAGCCTCCGAAAAGCACGGCAATGCCCCTCCGCATTCTGCGACCTCTCAGAGAGTACCTGCTGCATTCCACGGAAAGAACACACCGGAACGTTACCAGCGCAACCGCTGGCGAATGGCTTTTTCCACCGCTTCCGGCGTAAAGCCGAACTTTTCGGCAATCACCTTCATGGGTGCCGACGCCCCAAAGCGATTCACCCCAAGAATCAGGCCATTAGTTCCCACATAGCGCTCCCATCCCATGGGACTGGCTGCTTCAATGGCGACGCGGAGGCCTGCTTCTTCCGGAAGAACGGTCTGCCGGTATTCCGCATCCTGTTCTTCAAACAGTTCCCAGCTGGGCATGGCCACCACCCGCACACTGAGGTCGGACAAACGTTTGGCCGCTTCCAGCGCCAGGGAAACTTCCGACCCCGTGGCAACAATAAGCACGTCAATGGGGTTGCCGCTCTCCTTCTGAATGATGTATCCACCGCGTCGCAAATTTTCGGCAGAGGGCAATGCCGTTCGGTCCAGCACCGGCAATTTCTGACGGGTCAGGGCCAGGATGGTGGGACGGTGCTCCTGCTCCATGGCTACCTGCATGGCCACCGGCACTTCTGTGGCATCGGACGGGCGAATTACCAGCACGTTGGGGATTGCCCGCAGGGAGGCCAGGTGCTCCACCGGCTGGTGGGTGGGGCCATCTTCCCCCAGGAAAATGGAATCGTGGGTAAATACGTGCAATACCGGAAGCTTTTGCAGCGCGGAAAGACGAATTGCGGCCCGCTCGTAATCGCTGAACACCAGAAAGGTCGCCCCAAAGGGACGAATGCCGCCGTGCAGAGCCATTCCGTTCAACATGGCGCCCATGGGGAACTCCCGCACCCCAAACACCAGATTGCGCCCCCGGGGATTTTCCCGGGTAAAATCGCCCACCTTTTCCATAAAGGCACGGGTGTTGTTGGAAGGCTCCAGATCCGCTGATCCGCCCACCAGGTGGGGAATTTCCTCCGCCCAGGCAGCCAGGGTTTTGCCAAAGGCACTGCGGGTTGCCACAGCTTCCCCGGGAGTAAAGGCGGGTATTGGCAGTTGCTTTACCCAATCCTGATGAAACAGCTTATGCCAGATCTCCCGAAATGCCGCATCCTGTTGCCGTTCCCGGAGCCGCTGTTGCCAGGCGGCTTCCTGCGCGCGCAGGGCATCAAAACGCTGCCGAAAATGGTCCAGCACATCATCCGGGAGGTAAAATGACTCATCCGGAGGCAAGCCCAGTTTTTCTTTGGTGCAGCGAATTTCCTCTTCCGGCAAAGGAGCACCGTGCGTTTCGGCATTGCCTTCCATGGTGCAGCTACCTTTGGCAATGACGGTATGGCTTAAAATCAACGTGGGCTGTTCCAGATTTTTCCGCGCTGTTTCCACCGCCTGGCGAATGGCATTATGGTCATGACCGTCAATTTCCAATACCTGCCAGCGGAAGCCTTCAAAAACCTTTTTGTAATCGGTGCTGTCTGCCCGGTGGGTGGAGCCGGAAATCTGAATTTCGTTGTAATCATACAACACAATCAACTTGCCCAATCCCAGGTGCCCCGCCAGCGCTGCGCTGCCCAATCCAATGGGCTCCTGAAAATCCCCATCGGATGCCAGCACGTAGGTGAAATGGTCCACTACAGCCGCCCCCAGATGGGCATTCAACATGCGCTCTGCCACTGCCATGCCGGTTGCCATACCAACGCCCTGGCCCAGAGGACCGGTGGTTGCTTCCACCCCCGGCGCCAGCTCATGCTCCGGGTGGCCGGGCGTACGGCTTCCCCACTGGCGAAACTGCTTCAGGTCGTCCAGGGACAAATACCCCACAAAGGTTAACAGGGAATACAGCAACATGGAGGCATGACCGGCGGAAAGCACAAACCGGTCACGATTGAACCAATCCGGATTGTCCGGACTGTAGGTTAAAAATTCCTTGTAAAGAATATACCCCATATCCGCCATCCCCATGGCACCGCCGGGATGACCGGAATTGGCTTTTCGGGTGGCGTCCATAATCAATCCTTTAATCACCGCTACCGCCCGTTGGTCCAGGTTCTGTGATTGTTGCCTTGCTGCCATTGACGTGTCTCCTATGTTTTCCATTTTGTGAAAGGGTGTTAAGATACCATGAAACAGGGGAGTAAATCAATTACCGTAAAAAAACAGTCTGTTACCCGGATTGTAACTTTGCCACCCCATCCCCATCCAAATTTCCTTACAGGCCAATCAAAAGGAGATTACGGTGATTTTACGCCAATTTTATATAGATGGCCCCGGCTGCTTATCCTACCTGGTGGGTTGCGAACATCACGGCCTGGCGATGGTCGTGGACCCTGACCGCCACGTGGACAAATACCTGGAGCTGGCGGAAAAGCTGGATCTGGAAATTATTGGAGTGGTGGATACCCACCTGCATACGGACCACGTTTCCGGGAACACGGAACTGGCGGACGTTACCGGAGCGGAAATTTTCCTACCGGAAGCCGCAGAGGCAACGCTGGAACATTCCACGCTGGCTGCTGGGGATGTGCTGGAAATCGGGAACGTCCGTCTAACGGTACTCCCCACCCCCGGACACACTCCGGAAAGTATCAGCCTGGTGGTGTGGGATGTTACCCGTGGTGAGGAGCCCTTTGCCGTTCTGACCGGGGATACGTTGCGGGTCGGCGATGTGGGGCGTCCGGATGCCTCGCACCCGGCAGAGCTGGAAGGGCTGGCCCGTCAATTGTACCACAGCGTGTTTCACACCCTTGCGGAGTTGCCCGATTCCACCATCGTGTATCCGGGACATGCTACCGGCGGGAGTTGCGGCAAAGGAGGCGGGAGCATCCGCCTTTCGACCATTGGGTACGAAAAGCGCACCAGCCCCATCTTTTCTCTGCGGGACGAAGCGGCCTTTGTGGAATTTGTAACCACTCAGCTTCCGGAGCGTCCGGCCAACCACGACCGATTGCGGGAGCTCAACCGACGCGGTGCCCCCATTGTTGGGGTGGTGGAACCGGAGCCCCTGCCTCTGCAGGATGCAGTACATTACCTGGCGCGGGGTGCCGCCCTGGTGGATACCCGGCCCAAGGCCGCTTTTAAAGAAAAACATCCCCACGGTGCCGTGCATCTGGAACTGGGGCCCACCATCAGCAAACGGGCTGGCTACGTGTTTTATCCGGAAGAAACGATTGTGCTGTTGCTGGATTCGCCGGAGGATTACGAAACCGCCTTCTGGGAACTGGCTCGTGTGGGGTACGACAACATTGTGGGATACCTGGAAGGGGGAATGCGCACGTGGGAAGCAGCCGGGTTCCCGGTTGCAGCGGGTGACGTGGAAGATGTGAGCCCCAAAACCGCCTATGAGATTGTACAAAATGGCAGTCACGCCCAATTTATTGACGTTCGGGAACGGTGGGAATACCGCCAGGCCCATCCGCCGGGTATTACGCTAATTCCCCTGGGCGAACTCCCGTCCCGCCTGAACGAACTGGATCCCGACCGGCCGGTGGTCATTATTTGCAACAGTGGCAACCGGAGTCAGACCGCTGCCGGCATTCTGGGGCAGAATGGCTTTCGGAAGGTGTACAATGTTCTGGACGGGATTGTTGGGTGGATGCAACAGGGCTTGCCGGTAGAACAGGGGGATTCGTTGCAGCGCGGAAATCCCTGAACGCCGTCGTTTTGAAAACCCGGCCACAGGGCAACAAAAAAACCCAAAGGCTCCATCAGAAACCTTTGGGTTTGAATCGGGGTTGTTCCAGGGACTTACATATACATATCCACCAGCGCACTGGTGAGTTTGTCCTTATTGCCAGCGACCTGCTGTTCGATGGACAGGCGAATCATTTTATTGGCCATGTCCTGATTCACTTGCTGCGCCGTTTGAATCACGCGCATCATCTCCGCATTTTGCTGAACAACCCGATTGGCGGCATCTCCGACGTGCATGTCGTCTCCTTCCCTGGATTTTATGATAAGGGTATTATCGGCGCAATAACGAAATTTTTAATTGGGAAAAGACAGTTCATGTCCCTCTAAACCGGCTTTTTTCCAGGAAGGAATGTGCATATAAATTTCCCAGGGATACAGGCACATTGATTTTTGAGAAACCGGGGGAATTTCCAGACAAATTCCGTAAGCATCTGCCGGGTATTTTTCACGAAAGTACTGCAACACCCGGGGCTTTAGTTGCGCAGCGTTTCGTTTCACCTCTAATGCCACCAGACGATCCGGCAGTTCCAGAATAAAATCAATTTCTTTCTTATCTTTTGTTCGCCAGAAATGCACGAAATGGCTAAAGGAATTTTTAACCAATTCCGAAAAGAAGGCCGTTTCAAACGCCGGCCCCAGAACCGCATCGGGAACAGTATTTAAATGCAGAATATGCATCAACCCCGTATCCAGTAAAAAGATTTTCGGCCGTTTAAACAGCTCTTTTCGCAAGTTCCGGCTAAAGGGCGATACCCGGCGGATAACATACGTATTTTCCAGAATAAACAAATACTCTTCCAGGGTGGGTTTAGAAATTCCCGTCGTTACAGACAGTTCATTCACATTTAACAATGACGCGCTTTGTTGGGCCAACACCCGGAGCAACCGATTAAACTTGTCGATATTCCGAATATCGGCTAAATCGCGAATGTCCGCTTTTAAATACGTATCCACAATCTGGCGCAAATACATCTCTTTTTTGTCTTTTTCCGCTGTAAGGACGATTTTCGGATACCCCCCAAAACGCACATATTCCGCAAACAACTGTTGCAATTGTCGAATAAACACAGGTGTTTCAATCGGTTTGCTCACATCGAAAGATTGTTCTTTGAAAACTAGAAATTCCTGAAAACTTAGGGGATACAGTTCAAAGGTGACGGTTCGCCCCACCAGACTATCTTTAAATTTTTTCCGAATGGCAAACGTGGAACTTCCGGTGACAATCAATTTGATTTCCGGATGGTGGTCGTATATCAGCTTTAAGAAAGAGGACGGATTTTGCAGTAATTGAATTTCATCCAGAAACACCAGGGTTCGGGGAGACTGAAGGTAATTCCCCTCTTTCAAAAATTGCAGAAAAGCATCCACGCCGGCATCACAGATTTCCCGGTATTTAAAATCTTCCAGGTCAAAATATACCGGATTTTGAACCGATTGCATTAATAATTTCAGCAACGTGGATTTTCCGGTCTGGCGGGCACCAAGAATTACCACCACATCCCGCGTGGACAGGAATTTTTGAATTTCTGGTAAAATGGCGCGTGGATAGATTTTTTCCATTTTTGGACGAAAATTAAAGCAAATTTTACTATAAGTCAAACTTTTTTTAAACCATACTTTACTAAAAGTCCAACTTTTAGTAAAATACTACCTTTCAAACCTTTATGACCAATGTTCTTCAACAATTTTTTGATAATTTCCGCCCTGGGGCTTATTTTCTTACAACACCTTTTATCCAGGCTAATATTTACTCTCGGAGGGAGATATGAAACGCTGGATATTCTTGGCAACATTGGTTTTCCTGGTTTCCGCGCAGGGTTCTGCCTGGGCGCAATCCAGGCCCGTGAAGCCATCACACAAATGGCGTTTTTGGGTATCGGCCACTCTTGGTTCCGGGCTAAATTCGTACCCCATTCCGTTACTTTTCGGTGGGTATTCCATATCCGCCACGTACAAGTCCTACGCCTTCAGCTATCACGTGAACAGGGTAGACGGGTTACTCGTCATTTTAAACCCCAATGAGGGCTTCCTGAACGACTTTTCTTACGAAACAAGTGGGTATATGCTCTACTTTGGAAAAGTTCACTCCTCCAAATATAGTTTTGCCCTGTTTCAGGTGGGCGTTGGGGCACTCCGCTTTCAGTTACGCGAAAGGGATTCCCTGGAAGATAAACGGGTACCTGTTGTGGGTATCCGTATGGAGAATGTGTTTCATTTATTTGTGGCGGGGCTTTCCGGCAGCATTATTGCCCGTTGGTTTCCCAACGAAGTCCAGTTGTTAGTTTCCATCCATCTTAACCTGGGCAAGCTGTGGTAAACCGGCCCGTTTTAGTAATTCAGCAACTGTTCGACTATCCCCGGTAAGCGGTCTTTGGGCCAGAACACGTGCTTTTCCAGCTGTTCGGAAAACGGCACCGGCGTATCCAGCGATGCCACCCGCGTTACCGGACCGTCCAGAAGTTCAAACGCCTCCTGGGCAATTGTAGCCGCAATTTCAGCACCTACCCCGCCGGTGAGGGTAGCTTCATGTAATACCAGTACTTTGTTGGTGCGCGCTACGGATTCCAGAACCAGTTCCCGGTCCCAGGGCAACAGGCTACGCAAATCCACCACTTCAATGGACGCTCCCCGGGCGGCAAATTCATCGGCAACTTCCAGTGCCCAATGCACCCCCAGGCTATAGGTCACAATGGTCAAATCTGTACCGGCGCGCTTAACATCCCCTTTACCGATTTCAATGGTGTAGGGCTCCGTGGGCACTTCGCCCCGAAGGCTGCGATACAGGTATTTGTGTTCAAAGTACAGCACCGGATTGGGTTCTTCAATAGCGGCCATCAGCAATCCTTTGGCATCAAAGGGAGTTGCCGGAGCCACAATTTTTAAACCTGGCACATGCAGGAACCAGGCTTCGGGGGTCTGGGAGTGAAACGGCCCACCGCTAACACCCCCGCCAAATGGCAACCGAATGGTCACATTGACCGGCGCCCCCCATCGGTAATGGGTTTTGGCCAGGTTGTTTACCACCTGATTAAATCCGCAGGTCACAAAATCGGCAAACTGCATTTCCACCACTGGCTTGTATCCCGCCAGAGCCAGCCCCAAACCGGCACCAATGGCACCGGACTCAATGATAGGGGTATTGCGCACCCGTGCTTTTCCAAATTGCTCCACAAATCCTTCGGTAACTTTAAACACCCCGCCATACTCGGCGATGTCCTGCCCCATCAGCATCACCCGCTCGTCCGTTTCCATCTTCTGGCGCAATGCTTCGCTAATGGCATCAATGTAGCGAATGACCCGGTTGCCGCGTTCCACGGGCGTGGTGCGCACCGGTGAGGGGGCGTACACATCGGCCAGTTCCTGCTGCGGAGTACTGGTCGGGCGGGGGGCTTGCAGGGCATCCTCCAGGGCTTCCTCAATGAGGGCGGCAATGCGGGATTCCACCTCTTCCTGAAAGGCTTTTGTGAGCAGGCCGGCTTTTTTCAACACTTTTTCAAATCGGGCAATGGGGTCCCGTTTTTCCCAGTAAGCAATAAGTTCCTTTGGAACATATTTGGTACCGCTGGCTTCCTCATGCCCGCGCATGCGGAAGGTCATCGCCTCAATTAACGTGGGTCCTTCTCCCCGGCGGGCACGGTCAGCCGCCTGCTGGATGGTCGCCATTACCTCCAGCACATCGTTCCCGTCAATTTGTATTCCGGGCATGCCATAGCCGATGGCGCGGTCGGCCAGCCGTTCGCAGGCATACTGCTCGTTGGTGGGTGTTGACAAGGCATAAGCGTTATTTTCAATTAAAAAGATGACCGGCAATTTCCACACTGCAGCCAGATTCAGTGCTTCGTGGAAATCCCCTTCGCTGGTAGCGCCGTCCCCCACAAATGCCAGTGCCACCCGGTCTTCTCCGGATAACTGAAATGCGGTTCCAAAGCCATCCGCAACCGGCAACATGGCTGCCAGGTGGGAAATCATCCCCACAATGTTGTATTCCAATGCCCCAAAATGGAAACTTCGGTCCCGCCCCTTGGTAAATCCGCCGACTTTTCCCATCAACTGGCGGAACAACCGGTGCATTTCCACCCCGCGGGTGGTAAACACCCCCAGATTGCGGTGCATGGGCAAAATGACATCATCGGGGCGCAGGGAATACGTGGCACCGACGGCAATGGCTTCCTGCCCGATTCCGGAAAACCATTTTGACAATTTCCCCTGGCGGAGCAACTTCAACATGCGTTCTTCGATGCGCCGGGGGAGCAGCAGATAAAAGTACAATTCTTTTAATTCCTGATCGGTTAACGGTAGGGCCGATTTATGTTTTGCAGATGTTTTCATGGCTTGTCCCTGATGGTTTTTCCCTGCATTAAAAAAGGCTCAAAGCTATAGTAAACGGGAGCCAATTTCAATGAAAGGATGAAATTTCTTTTGGCCAATGGACGCTTCTCGTTTTAGTGTAGCCAGGTAATGTGACGTTTTCGGGCAATCTGTTAAAAACGAAATTTGTAATAACATTACTTCTCTTGCCCGGAATTTATGCCCGGGTTAGCCGGCTGGAATTGACAATTTCCGCACCACCCCTTACATTGTTTTGAAATCACTAAAATTCCGTCCCGCACATCACAAAAATTCAGGAGGTTTTTACCATGGGAACGGTTCAATCATTGGTCCTGGGGATTACTTTGCTATGCATCACCCAAATTTCAGCTATTGCTCAAGACGCATCCCCGGTTCGATGGGGGATCGGCGTTACTGTGGTGGATTTTCAGGATGTGTCTCCGTATTATGTCAAAGGTGCTTTTTTCTCCCCCAATCTTCTGGTCTCCGTGACATTTAACCAGCGAATTATGTTGGAACCGGGCATTAGTTATTACCGGGTAACATCCAAATTTCCCGATTCGGAGGAGAGTGAAAATGCACTGCATCTCGGCGGTGGAGTGTACTGGCTGGTACACCATCGTGCCTTAACTCTCCAATTTGGCGGATTTTATGAATATTTAACCTATTCCACAAGCGACTCCTACGGCAATACGGATAAGAGAACGATGGACGGTTCCGGTTATGCCATCGGCCCTGCCTTGGGTATTGAATACCGGATATCCCGGCAATTTACAGTTGGAACAACAATTCAATATCAAATTCAAAAATCAGGATATACCCGGCGGGAAGAATCGGCCGGCGGGACCAGGGAAGAAAAATATGATTTTGCCATTAACCACCTGCGGACCAAAATTGTACTGCGGTTTTATTTTTAAGTCAGCAGGTGTTTTAATACGAACCACACATTAGCGGGGCGTTCTGCCAGGCGGCGCATGTACCAGGGGTACCAGGCATCGCCGTAGCTAATCAGCACGCCCACCTGTTGGCCTCGCTGCCGGAGATGGTGCTGCAAATCCGTGGCGATCCCGTACAGCATGTGGAATTCGTAATCCGTTGTCTCCAATTTCAGGTCCGTTGCCATCTCCATAGTGCGGCGGATGATATTGGCATCGTGGGTACCAAATACCAGCCGGTGGCTGGCATCCGCCTGTTTGGCTTCCAGCAGGTGACGGGTTAATTTCAAATAATTAGCGTCCACATCCCGTTTGCGGGGAAAAGCCACGGAAGGCGGCTCCTGATACGCCCCTTTCACCAGGCGAATTGCGGCGGGTTTTGTGAGCAATTCCCTCAAATCCTGTTCCGTACGGTACAGATAGGCCTGCAGGCAAATTCCCACAGTATTTACAACCTGGCGCGCTTGCCGGTATACCGCCAGGGTCACATCCACATAGGAGCTGTCTTCCATATCAATCCACACCGGAATATCCCGCTCTCCGGCATAGCGGGCAATGGTAATCAGAAATTCGGTTGCTTTTTCCGGCGCGTGGTCCAGTCCCAGTTGTGTGAGCTTGAGGGAAATTTCAGTGCGCAACTGTTTTTCCTGAATGGCATCCACCACCTGCAGGTAATGGTCGCGCACCGCAGCGGCTTCTTCCAGATTGGTAATATTTTCGCCCAGACGGGTAAAGATGGTAAAAAAGCCTTTTTCCTGCAACTGCTTTGCGGCCTGCAAAGCATCTTCCAGTTGCTCACCGGGCATAAACCGCTTTACCCCACGACGGACAAAAGACCATCGGGGTACGTGGGTCTTCAACCATTCGTTGCGGGAAGCCCACAACAGTGCGGAACGCGCTGGATTCATTGGCACCGACTCCCTGTTTTCCGAATGATGCGCGTATCGGTAGGCTGGGAAGGCTGAGACCTTCCGCTTTTCCTTTTCGTTGGAAAGGGGGTCAAACGCTCATTCGTCATTCATTAAAACTCCCGGTTCTCTTCACTTTGTTGCGGATTTCTCACCGTAAAGCATTCAATTTACTTTAATTACCTGCCTGAAGTAGCTTTCATTAGCGAATGAGCAACAGTTTCTGGCTAATGGCGCGGGAACCGCTCTGCAGACGGACAAAATACACCCCGCTGGCTACGGGATTCCCGGCATTATCCGTTCCCTGCCACCGAAACGCATGCCGCCCGGCTGACAACGTCATGTTTTTCCAGCGCCTTACCACCCGACCGCGGATATCGGTAATGAGGATTTCCACCGCTTTCAACGATTGCCGCACCCGAATGGGAATCACCACTTCACCATTAAAGGGATTGGGATAGGCCGGCAACAACTGCACATCCTGAATAAGCGGCGGTGCAGAGGGGGCCTGAACGGCGGTGACCGTCGGGTTGGTTAACACGGCCCGGTCAATCAATTCGCCCTGGCGATTGTAAAATTGAAACACCATACTGTCCC
>WGBF01000122.1 GCA_015494485.1 bacterium
CATCCAGGCCATCGTTGGTTACAAATTCCCCAAACACATGGCCTTTTTGCAAAGCTTCAAGAATTCCGTTACTGTGAATGGTGGTGGAAAAATCCGCTTTATCTTTAACAACCTTAAATCCTTTAAGCGTTGCAATGAAAATAGAACTGTTTTTTCCAATCTTGAAATTGGATTTTAAAATGTCATTAATCCGCCCCAGATCAATTTCAAACACGATGACGCCGAGGGGCTTTCCCTCTGCATCTTTAACCGGCTCCATGAGTAGCTGGTGGTAATGGTCTGTTTCTTCAAACCCAAAGAAATCCGTAATCTGCGTGCTGCCCAGCGCTTTATGAAAAAACGGCGAGGATGCAATAACATGCCCTAAATGTGATTTGGTGGAATTTCCATGAGGCGGACTTAAAATAATTTTCCCATTTTTATCCGAAAGAAACACATGGTGGAATACCCCCCAATGATTTTCCTGGTATTCCCTGAGTAACTCCGATACATTTTCGTATGCTGGAGACGCTGTGGGATCATGCGTTTGATAATAATCGTTGTAAAATTGTTCAATCGCACTCATGGTAGCCAAGGTACGGGCATTCAATTTAATTAGGGCATAATGGTCGTGGAGTGCACTTTCCTTTACTTTAACAACATTATATAATTCTCGCTGGGTTGTTTCGCGGAAGGAACTGCGCGTGTGATAAATATTAATAAACCCCAGAATAAGCAACGGAACGATACCAAGCCCCAAAAAAATGCCGAACAGTTTCGTCCTCAATGTGTACATAGAATCCTCCTTGATATAAATCCACCTGATTTACCCCACAGAGCATCCCTCCTCTGCTTCCGAGCGCTAATGATAATCGACAGATTACGTTTATTTTTAAAGACTTTAATTACATTTTGCATAAAATTTCTTTTATTAAAGTGACAGCATTTTTAAAGAAAAACCACATCCTAAGCGGAAAAAATTCTCCTTTATGGCGCCGGCTTGTTTTTTTCAAGAAATTACGTCATGCGATTACGAAAGGAGGTTATTATGCGTAAATATTTTATAAGTTGGATTATTTTAACACTCATCATTGCTACTGCATTTGCTCAGGACAAACTGTTGCGTTTCCCTTCCATACACGGCAATACCGTGGTATTTACGTATGCCGGGGATTTATGGTTAGCATCGACTACCGATGGCATTGCCCGAAAATTAACCAATTCTCCCGGTATTGAGATATTTGCCCGGTTTAGCCCCGACGGCAAATGGATTGCGTTTAGTGGCGAATACGACGGGCAACGGGGCGTTTATGTTATTCCGGCTACCGGGGGTGTTCCCAAACGCTTAACCTACTACCCGGCCCACAAATTACCTGAACGGTTCGGTTTTGATTACATTGTATTTGGCTGGACACCGGACAGTAAAAAAGTTCTCTTCCGTTCCTTAAAAGAAAGTTTCTCCGTGTGGCTGGGCCGCCTGTACCTGGTGGACCTGGAGGGACATTTTCCGGAACCGTTGCCCTTTCCCTACGCTGGGTTTTCATCGTTCAGCCCCGATGGTTCCAAACTGGCCATGAACCGTGTGTTCCGTGATTTTCGCACCTGGAAACGGTACAAGGGGGGCCAGCAACAGGACATCTGGATTTACGATTTAAAACAGAATGAAATGAAACGGTTAACAACTTACGAAGGGATGGACCACATCCCGATGTGGTACAAGAACCGGATTTATTTTGTGTCCGACCGTAGCTACACCGCCAATCTATTTTATTATGACCTCAATACCCAAAAAGTTGTCCAGGTGACCCACTTTAAGGATTACGATGTAAACTGGCCTTCCCTTGGTGACGGCAAAATTGTGTTTGAAAACGGGGGCGATTTGTACGTTCTGAACCTTTCGGAGCACTCTCTCAAAAAATTAAACATTTATCTGCATTCCGACAAAATCACTGCCCGACCTACGTTTAAAAAAGTAAGCGATAAAATTGAAAGCTACGATATTGCTCCGGGAGGCAAACGCATTGTTGTGGCTGCTCGCGGGGAAGTGTTTACAGTGCCTGCCAAAAAAGGCGACCCCCGGAATTTAACTCAGACGCCGGGTGCCAGAGAACGGGCCGTAACCTGGTCACCGGACGGAAAATGGATTGCCTACATTTCCGACGAAAGCGGCGAAGATGAACTCTATATTGTGCGCCAGGACGGCCTGGGGAAACCACGGCAACTCACCACCAACAGCCAGGGATACCGGTTCCGGCCGGTGTGGTCCCCGGACAGCAAAAAACTGGCATTTGCGGATAAAAACCTGAAGCTGTACATCGTTGATGTGTTAACCCGTAAAACAACCTTTGTGGACAGTGCCACCCGGTGGGAAATCCGCCATTACAACTGGTCACCGGACAGCAAATGGCTGGTGTACTCCAAACCCCTTAGCAACGACATGAATTCCATTTTTCTCTATCATGTGCCAACCGGGAAGATTTATCCCATTACGTCCGAAATGACGGATGATGACAACCCCGTCTTCGATCCCGATGGCAAGTACCTGTATTTTATCTCCCGGCGGGACTTTAATCCGTTGCTGGGGAATTTTGAGATGAGCTACGTGTACCGCAACATGGACCGGATTTTTGTGATGACCCTGCGGAAAAACGAACGCTCTCCCTTTGCACCGGAAAGCGATGAAGTAGAAACGGCCAAAACGGAATCGAAATCCACGAATAATTCCCAAAATACCCCACCAACCGTTACCATTGACCTGGAAGGTATTGAACACCGGGTTGTGGCCCTGCCCATAAAACCGGGAGAATATGGCAATTTGCAGGCAATTTCCGGAAAAGTGTTTTATTCCCAATCTCCCCTTCGGGGTTTAAACGGCCCGCTTACTGACAGCCAGGCGACTATTAAATATTTTGATTTTAACGAAAAAAAGGAACACACCTTCTTAACCGGCACCGGAAGTTTTACCATTTCTGCCGATGGGAAATATCTGGTTTACCGGAAAGGGAACCAGATGGGCATTGTGGAAACCAGTAAAAAAGAAGCCAAAATTGGGGATGGCGCCGTTGCTTTAAACAAGCTGGATATTTACTGGATTCCCACCGCGGAATGGCAGCAAATTTTCAACGAGGCCTGGCGCCTGGAACGCGATTATTTTTACGCCCCCAACATGGTAGGGGTCAACTGGCCGGCCATTCGGGAAAAATACGGCAAACTCCTTCCGTACGTATCGCATCGGTTTGATTTGAACTACCTTCTGGGAGAAATGATCGCGGAACTGGCCACCTCCCACGCCTATGTGGGTGGCGGGGACATGCCCCATGCCAAAGAATTCCCCGTCGCTCTGCTGGGCATCCGGGTTACTCCCGATTATGCAGCAAAACGCTATCGCATCACCAAAATTTTAGCCGGCGAAAACTGGATAAACGACCGCCGTTCCCCCTTAACCGAACCGGGAATTCAGGTGCAGGAAGGAGATTACATCATTGCCATCAACGGGAAAAACGTAACCACGGATAAAAATTTCTATGCCTATCTGCAAAATATGGCCGACCGCCAGATTACGCTGGTGGTGAACAACCGGCCTTCCACCGTGGGAACCCGCACCTATACGGTGAAACCCATTAAGAGCGAATTTAACCTGAATTACCTCACCTGGGTAGAACACAACCGGCGGTATGTTGAGGAAAAAACCAATGGTCAGGTGGGGTATATTCACATCCCCGATATGGGCGCCCGGGGGTTAAATGAATTTGCCAAATCCTTTTATGCCCAGATTAAGAAAAAGGGAATCATCATCGACGTGCGATATAACGGTGGCGGTTTTGTAAGCCAGATGATTCTGGAACGATTAAAACGCACCCTGGCAGGACTGGGTAAAGCGCGAAACATGAAAGAATTGTACACCTACCCGGACGCGGCCTACTACGGGCACCTGGTGTGTCTGGCCAATGAATATTCCGCCTCCGATGGGGATATTTTCCCCTACTATTTCAAGAAATACAAGCTGGGTAAGCTCATCGGCACCCGCACCTGGGGCGGTGTTATAGGCATCCGCGGCTACACCCCGCTGGTGGATGGCGGCTATATTACCCGGCCGGAATTTGGCCTATTGAGTGACGAAGCCAAATGGATTATTGAGGGGCACGGCGTGGAACCGGACATCTGGGTGGACACGTTGCCCAGCGACCAGGCCCGCGGAAAGGACCCGCAACTGGACAAAGCCATCGAAGTCATCATGGAACAGATTCGTCAGAATCCGCCGGAGTTACCCAAAGTGGCGCCCTATCCCGTAAAGGCAAAATAATTCCGGCCATCATACAACAATCAACGTCCGTTTGAACCGGGGTGGGATATTCCTGCCCCGGTTTTTCTTTACACCATTCATTTCCATTCCGGGATTCTTGTAACGCTTACCGGGACGCAACAAGCAGGGCTACCCTTCAGGGATGTTCGTAGTTCAACGACTGACGTTCATTGTGGAAGAAAAAAGGATTTAACGGCTTGCGAAAATGTTCAATGGTGTTCTGTTTTATTCATTAGCAAAATTAAGCCCTGGTTCGCAGACATGCTATTTCCCCATCATCGCAATTGCCCGGAAAATGCCGCTTAATACCATCTGGGCCGCCATGATGGTCAAAATTAAGCCCATCAACCGGCCGATTAAGCGAATAACACGGGGGCGGACAATCCGGGTAATCCGGTTACTTAAAATGAACGCAACGTAGGTTAAACCGCAAATTATTGCAAACACAAACAGCACTTCCACAATGCGAATCCAGTGACCGCCTTCTCCGGCGAAGTTAATGGCTGTGGAAATGGTGCCGGGTCCGGCTAAAATGGGCGTGGCCAGCGGAGTAAGGGCAATATCGTCCGGACTTTCTTCCGGCAATGGCACTTCCGGGCGAGGCTGGTGCATCCGGCTGTGGCGGGCATGCAGCAAATCCAATCCGATTAAGAAAACCAGAATTCCCCCCGCAATTTGAAATGCCGGAAGGGAAATGCCAAACAACTTAAAAATGACACTACCAAACACCACAAACACGGTTACAATACCATACGCCTGAACCACCGATTTGCGGGCAATCTCTTTCTGGTCTTCCGGCGAAAAATCCGAGGTAAGTCCAAGAAAAATGGGGATGTTGCCAATGGGATTCATAATGGCAAAAAAGCCCATAAAAACGGTGATGAGAAATAACAAGTCCTGCTTCATACGCTGTTCTCTTCTGTTGTGTTGTCATCAACGGGTGGTAGTAACCCCAGGCGCCGCCGAACGCTGGCACCGATTTCTTCAAAGATGGTGTACATGATGGGCACCACAAGCAACGTAAATGCCGTGCTGGCGGTCATGCCACCGATCACACTTCGCGCCATGGGGGCCCAGTTTTCGGAACCGGCGCCAATTTCCAGTGCTAACGGCACCATTCCCAGAATGGTGGTTAACGCCGTCATCAACACCGGACGCAACCGTACCCGCGCTGCTTCCCGTGCCGCCTGGTAAATGGACAATCCCCTCCGCTGCAACTGATTGGCAAAATCCACCAGCACAATGCCATTGTTTACCACGATGCCAACCAGCATCACCAGCCCGACAAGGGACATTACATTCATGGACGTCCCGGTAATAAACAGCATGAAAATAGCGCCAATAAACGCCAGCGGAATCGTGAAGAAAATAATAAAGGGGTCAATCAGGGATTCAAATTGCGATGCCATAACCATGTAGACCAGCAGGATTGCCGCAAGAAATGCCAGGCGCAGGTAACGGAAAGATGTGCGCTGGTCCTTTGCCGTACCGCCAATTAAAATTTGAAAATCCGACGGCACCGGGGTCTGGCGAATGACGCGCTGAATTTCCCGAACGGCCGTGGATAAATCCGTGCCCGAAAGGTCACACCCCACGGAAATAACCCGCTGCTGGTTTTCCCGAAAAATGGTGGAGGGCGCAATGCCGGTTTGAATATCCGCAAGTTGTTCCAGGGGCACATTTTTCCCGGAAGGTAAGGGGATGATTAAATTGGCCAGCGCTGCTTTACTTTGCCGGTACGGTTTGGCCAATTGCACCCGAATGTCGTATTCTTCGGCACCGCTTCGGTAACGGGCAGCAACCTTGCCCTGAATGGCGGTAGAAATAATAGACGCCAGTTGAAACACCGTTAATCCCACATCATTTAACCGCTCCCGACGGGGAATAATCTGCAATTCCGGGCTTCCCTGACGAATATTGAGGGAAATATCCACCAGACCGGGAATTTTTTCCATGCCGCGTTTAATCTGTTCGGCAATTTCCCGTCCCCGCTGCAGGTCATACCCCAGGATTTTAACTTCCACCTCCCGCTGGGTGGAAAACATTCCCGCCTGAATAAATTCCACCCGCAAGCCGGGGATCTCCTTAAAGCGCGCCCGCAGGGCATCCTGAATCTCAAATTGGGTGCGGTCCCGATTTTCCATCGGCGTCAGGCGAATCCGTAAAAAGATGTTGTGACTGCCGGTGCCCATAAACAATGCGGCAATGCCTTCTGTTGCCCCAAACGTCATGTACACGTTTTCCGCTTCGGGCACTTCCTGGCGGACAATCTGTTCGATTTGTAACACCGTGTTTTCCGTTTCCTCCAGCGGGGTGCCCACCTCCCGGTCAATTCGGGCAATAATTAAATTTTGGTCCGTATGGGGCAAAAACTCACCGGCCAGACTAAACGCCAGAATTACCGCCAGCACAAACAACACAGTAA
>WGBF01000123.1 GCA_015494485.1 bacterium
GCATTATCAGGTGGGCTTTCTGGCTAATCCACAATCGCCCTTTTATTTGAATGCCTTTGGATTCCAGAAGGGAAATCTCATCCATCAACGCAACGGGGTCAATGACCACGCCATTCCCGATAACACATTGGGTATTGGGGTGCAAAATACCGCTGGGGATGAGGTGCAGGATGAATTTTTCATCGCCAATCTGTACCGTGTGTCCGGCATTGGCGCCGCCCTGATACCGGGCCACAATATCGTATTTTTCGCTCAACAGGTCGACGACTTTTCCTTTGCCTTCGTCTCCCCATTGCGCTCCGACAACAACAACTACGGACATGGTGAAAGACCTTTTTGTTTTAGGGGAAGGATGACTTACGAGAAACTGGCAATGGCTGCGCTTACCGTATCGTACACTTCGAAAATGGATGTTAACCGGGTTACTTTCAGCAGGTGTTCAATGCGCGGATTCAGCGCAGCCAGCTTCAAATCACCACCGTTTTGTTTAAAATTTCCCAGAGCATTAATCATAATACCAAGGCCGCTGGAATTCATGCGCTCCAAGCCGTGTAAATCCAGAACAACCTTTTTGCGACCATCATCCAGCAACTGGTTCATCTTCTCATTCAATTCCAGCGCCTCCGGTCCCCCCATTAGCTCTCCGCTTACAGAAAGCACAATTATTTCATTGTGTTGGGTTTCTTGAATGGTCATGGATTTATTTCTTTTTCTTTTTAGATGGTTTTCGGGAGGAACCAGCCACCTTACTTTGAGCCGCTTTTCGGGTTTCCCATTCCACAATTACCGGCGATGCAATGTAAATCGAGGAGTACGTACCAATAGCGATACCCACAATCAGAGCAAAAGCAAAATCCTGGATGACTTTACCGCCAAATACATACAAAATAATAACCACCAGTAGCGTAGTGCCCGAAGTAATAATCGTTCGGGATAATGTTTCGTTTATACTTTTGTTCACAATCTTAATGTAATTAGCAACATCGCGTTTGTAAGCAAACAGGTTTTCCCGAATGCGGTCATATACGACGATGGTATCATTCAGGGAGTACCCGATAATGGTTAATAGTGCAGCTACAATTGCAATAGAAATTTCCATATTAAGAATAGAAAATACGCCAATAGTGATTATGACATCATGGAACAAGGCAATAACAGCCCCAACCCCGAAACGGAAATCTTTAAATCGAATGCGCACGTAAATTAAAATTGCCAGTAACGAAACCAGAATGGCTTTGATGGCCGCCCAGACCAATTCTTTACCGATTTTTGGTCCGACGGTTTCTTTGCGCATTTCAATCACTTTGTATTCAGGGAAAGCTTCCTGAAGTTTTACCAAAATTTCTTGAAACAAACTATCGGCATTGCGGCTGACGTCTGCCCGCACGGATATTTCCTGGGGGGAACCATAGTGTTTGATTTCCGATTGGGCCAGGCCAAATTCGGCGAAAACCTTCCGTACCCGGTCGATGGAAACTTCCACCGGCTTTTGCGGGTCGTTTTTATCTTCAAAACGGAGTTCCCAGAAGGTTCCGCCTTTGAAATCCACACTGTATTTCGGCCCACCATGCAGAATCAAGGACACAATGGAAATAACAATCAGCGTCAGTGAAAAAAAGAACGCAATTTTGCGCGTTCCCATGAAGTCGTAATTGGGGTTCTTAAATATCCGCATTCGCTTTATTTCTCCCTGGTTTTTACCGTCAAACCACTCGTTAAATACTCAATTTCTTTATTGTCTTTGTTGTCAGCAGTACTTCAAAAATGGTTCGTGTTACGTAAATGGCGGTAAACAAACTACCCACCAAACCAATCATTAACGTAAGCGCAAACCCGCGAATGGGCCCGGTACCAAAGTTGTACAGCACCACCGCGGTTATCAGTGTCGTCACATTACCGTCAATAATTGCCGAGAGTGCGCGGGAATAGCCTTCGTCCAGCGCGGACATGACCGTCTTCCCGCGGTCCAGTTCCTCCCGGATGCGTTCAAAAATCAGTACGTTGGCATCCACCGCCATACCAATGGTTAAGATAATACCGGCAATACCCGGCAGAGTAAGGGTGGCATGAACAGTGGACATTAAGCCCAGAATAATGATAATGTTAAAGAACAGGGCAAAATCGGCTACTAAACCGGCAAATTTGTAATATACCAGCATAAAGAGGGCTACGGCAATCAACCCCATAATCGCCGAATAGGTACCTTTTTCAATGGAATCCTTCCCAAGGGAGGGGCCAACTGTTCGTTCTTCCAATAATTTTAATGGTGCGGGTAGTGCACCTGCTTTTAGCACAATGGCCAGGTCCCGTGCTTCTTCCAAAGAATTTAAACCGGTAATCCGTGCCCGACCATCCCGGATTTTAGTTTGAATGACTGGCGCTGATTGAACCCGCCGGTCCAGAATAATTGCCAGAGGCTTACCGATGTTGGCACC
>WGBF01000124.1 GCA_015494485.1 bacterium
CCAAAATGCTGCAGGAAGCCGGGGTGTTTTCGCTGGTGCTGGAAAAAGTGCCGGCCGCTCTGGCAAAGGAAGTCACCGAAGAACTTTCCATTCCCACAATTGGCATTGGAGCAGGGCCGCATTGCGACGGGCAAATTCTGGTGACACACGACATGCTGGGCATGTTCGATAAATTTAAACCGAAGTTTGTCCGACGGTATGCCGAACTGGCCGGTACCATGCGGAACGCATTTCGGGCGTACATTCAGGATGTGCGGAGCGGTGAGTTTCCAGGGACAGAGGAATCCTATGAATAAAAATTTTAATTCCGGAATATTTCCTGTTTGATTTTTGTGTTGTTTTGATTAAAATCGGCTTTGTTTTTGCGTATGAGCAAATTGAAAATGAGAAGGTGTAAGATTTAACACAGAACGTATTATACAACACCGGTAATTTAGAATGAGTGAAAAAAGGAGCCTAACGTGGTATCGCGCAATATTTCCCCTTCGGTTATTGGTGCATTTATTGTTTCGTTAACTGTTTCCATTACTCTGTATTCCATTCCACCGGAAGCCCTGCCGTTTCTTTCCCCTTCGGCAATACAAATTATCCGCGGCACCCTGATTATTCTGGCCCTCATCCTGTTATTTGAAAAACTACTCCGCATTCAACTCCTCAATAAAATTTTATTGGGTTTGCTGTTCGGGCTGCTGGCAGGGATTGCCTTCCAGGCGCAAATTTCGGAAGTGAAACCGGTGGGCACGGCGTTCCTGCGATTGATTCAAATGATTGTCGTTCCCCTGGTTCTGGCCTCTTTAATTGTAGGAACAGCCAGTCTGGGTGATCCCAAAAAATTGGGGCGAATCGGTCTAAAAACGTTTGCTTTCTACTTAACCACCACTGCGTTTGCCATTACCATTGGGTTAATTCTGGCCAATGTATTCCGGCCCGGATCCGGCATCGATCCGCAGGTACAGGCACAATTGCTTCAAAATTATAAAGGGCTGGCCACGGAAAAAATCTCCCGCGTCGGTGGTGGAGCAAGCGTAATGGACACCCTGTTAAATATCATTCCCACCAATCCGGTTGGGGCATTAAGTAATGGCAAGATGCTGCAGATTATTTTCTTTGCCATTTTTACCGGCATTGCCCTTACAGTGGTTCCTAAAGAAAAAGCAGAAATTGTTATTAAGGCTTTTGACGGATTCAATGAAGCCATGTTACAAATTGTCCATATGGTGATTAAGGTGGCTCCCTACGGCGTATTTGCGCTGATTGCCGATGCGGTGGGGAGTTTTGGTCTGGCGATAATTTTTACCCTGCTGAAATATACCCTGGTTACCACCGCCGGACTTATTTTAATGACACTGGTCTATCCCGTATTTGCTAAAATCTTTGCGGGATTTTCCCCCATTCAGTACCTGAAAGCCATCCGTCCCGCTCAGGTCATTGCATTCAGTACCAGCTCCAGTTCGGCAACATTACCCGTATCCATGGATGTGGCGGAAGAAAACCTGGGTGTCTCCAACAACATTGCCAGTTTTGTACTGCCCCTGGGTGCTACGGTGAACATGGACGGTACCGCACTGTACCAGGGGGTAGCATCGGTGTTTATTGCGCAGGTGTACGGGATCCATCTGGGAATTGGTGACCAGCTGACAATTGTGTTAATGGCAACGCTGGCCTCCATCGGAACGGCCGCTGCACCGGGGGTGGGATTGTTAATGCTGGTCATGATTTTAAAGCAGGTGGGCATTCCTCTGGAAGGCATTGCCTTAATTTTAAGTGTGGATCGATTGCTGGATATGTTCCGTACCACCGTGAATGTCTCCTCCGACTTAACAGCCTCCGTGGTCGTTGCCGCAACGGAAAAGCAATTAAACCCGCCGAAAGAATTTAAAATCTAAAGGGGAATTCTTATTGGTATTGAAAAATATACCGAACATGTTAAAAAGAAAAAAATTGCTATTAATGGACTCAGGTCTCAAAACATAAAGGAACGGAACCCATGTGCGCCGTCCGTTATAACACCCCCCGTGTGAATCTCAATTTAAATGTACGTGGCCTGCAACAATCGGCAACGCTCCGGATAAATGAACTCAGTCATCAACTAATTCGCGAAGGCCGAACAGTTTACAAATTGGGTTTGGGGCAATCCCCGTTTCCGGTTCCTCCCGCTGTGGTGGATGAACTCAAAGCCAATGCGCACCAGAAGGATTATTTGCCCGTACTGGGGTTGCGGGAATTGCGGGGAGAAGTCGCTGAGTACTTTCAGCGCACCCAGGGGCTGCCGTTTTCCGCCGAGGATGTAATGGTGGGCCCCGGCTCCAAAGAACTGATGTTTATTCTTCAACTGGTGTATTACGGGGATTTAATCATTCCCAATCCAAGCTGGGTGAGCTATGCCCCACAGGCAAGCATTATTGGCCGGAAAATTCACTGGATGCACACCCACGTCACCAGTAACTGGCACATTTCGGCGACTCAGCTGGAGCGATTGTGTCAATCCGATCCGGATCGGCCCCGGTTATTAATTTTGAATTACCCCTCCAACCCGGCCGGAACGACTTACACCATGGAAGAACTGAAAGCACTGGCCCGGGTGGCCCGGCAGTACGGTGTGGTATTGCTCAGCGACGAAATTTACGGCGAACTGCACCACAATGCGCAGCACGTGTCCATTGCCCGCTTTTATCCGGAAGGAACTATTGTCAGCAGTGGGCTAAGCAAATGGTGTGGTGCCGGTGGTTGGCGCCTGGGTGTGTTTCTATTCCCCAAAACCCTTCACTGGATACGGGATGCCATGGCCGTTGTGGCGTCGGAAACGTACACCTCCACATCGGCGCCCATTCAATACGCGGCAGTGCGGGCCTTTGAAGGCGGCCTGGAAATAGAACACTATCTGCAGCAAAGCCGCCGGATTTTACGGAATCTGGGGCGGCTTATCTGGCAAAAGCTGAAAGACGCCGGGGTTACCGTTCCGGAACCCCGGGGCGGATTCTACCTCTTTCCCGATTTTTCGCCTTACCAGGATCGCTTATTCAAGCGGGGTATTACCACCAGCGAGGAATTTGCCGAACGGTTACTGCGCGACACTGGCGTTGCCTTATTGCCCGGTAGTCACTTTGGACGTCCGGAGAATGAATTTACTGCACGCATTGCGTATGTAGATTTTGACGGCGCACGAGCGCTGGCTGCTGCCGAAACCATTCCGTTATCCAAACCCTTAGGTAAGGAATTTCTTTACAAATATTGCGAGCGCACTCTTGTTGCAATAGACAAACTGATTGCCTGGCTGGAAGAATAAGCGGAACCCTCCAACCGCTCTCACTTACTTTAAACGCCCCCTGATGTACTACCTGGGGGCGTTTACTTTGCACAGCCATCCTTGTTACTCAAGGGAGTGGGTTAAATCAGCGGTCTCCATTCCCAAATGTGCCTGACTTTTTCCGTTCTCAGTGGAAAATCAAGTTCCGAATCTGTGTATCAGCCCCTTACAAACCATCCCAACATTCGGCATTTGTTACCAATGCTTGCTCTTTGGTGTAAACAGAAAGCCCCCTCCGCTGCATCGGAGAGGGCTTTCGAAGAGGGAGGAGGTTATCATGACAGCTTACAATTCCAACCCCAAACGTGCATAATAGAACCCACCGTTCATCCCGAATTGGGTAACGCGGCGACTGAACACAAAGCGCCCGTTGCTGTAGTTGCCAAGTTTTTGATGGGGATCCGGAAATACATTGAACAAGTTGTTGGCACCTACAGAAATCCGCATGAATTTGTTCAACTGATAGGACAGGTCCAGATCCACCAACACTTTGTCGCCAAATACTTCATCGTTGGCAGGATTGGTGGGTTTGTAATAGATTTTACCGTAATAGTTGCCCCGTACCATGGCCGAGATTTTACCCATGGCATACCGGACCGTAAGAGCACCCTTTTGATGTGGTAACGCATCTTCCAGACGATTGCGTTCTTCGCGGTTGAACAGGGTATTCTTCACCGCTTCAATGTCGCCACCGGCAAAAATTTCTGCCATCCGAACCGGTACATTTACGCGCAATACTTCCGTAGAGGTGAAATTGGCAGACAGGGTGGTGTACAGCCGTCCCGGACCAATTTTCTTGTTATATGCAGCCACAATGTCCACACCCTGGGTCCGGGTGTCCACCGCGTTGGCAAAAAACTGGGCCTGGTTTACACCAGCTTTCTTAAACGGTTCCAAAATTTGTGCCACGATGGGATCCGCATTGGTAAAGCGGCTGGTTAACACAATGCGATCATTAATTGTAATGTGGTAATAGTCCGCCGTTAAGGAGAAGTTTTCCATCGGGCGGGCGGTAAACCCAAAGCTAAAGTTGGTGGAGGTTTCTTCTTTCAAATCCGGTACACCAAACGC
>WGBF01000125.1 GCA_015494485.1 bacterium
ACGATGGGTAGCCAGTGCCACAAAACCACCGGGCAACGCCACGGCACGATAAATCAGGCTGTTTTTCCAGAAGGACCGATTTTGTACCGGCAGGGGATAAACGCCCCGCGCATCAACCCGGTAGCGTCCGTCGAAACGGGTGACAATCTCCCACCCACCCCCGGGATGCGCAAAAATGCCGGCAATGATTTTGCGGGCAAACACTTCTCCCTGCGGAGCGAAGCGGAGGGTATCCCCCGCCACCAGCATGAGCCCCCTGCCCCATTCGCTGACAAACACCGTTTTCCCAGCGCGGTGGGCATTAAAGAAAAGCGTACGCGGGCGAAACACATGCAGGCGCCGACCATCCCAGCGGAACAGGGCATAGTAACTGCGGAAATACACCGTATCGTCAACGGCAATAGCTTCGCCGATGGTTTTGAAATTTTTGAGCGAATCGGGCAGCAGATGATTCAGCGATACGAAGCGCCAACTGCCGGTGGAATCGCTTTCCACATATCCAATGTAATTGTAGCCACCGACAAATATTTTTTGTTGAGCAAAACACAGGGCCTGGACAGGACTGTTACCCGGTAGGGGAATCTGTTCCCACTGCGTGCCGTCATATACCAGCACTCCGGATTCATTGGCTACAAAAATCAATCCCAGCGAATCCTGCGCAATGGCATAGTTTTTCCCGCCACCGGGGTATTCTATGGGTCGAAAATTGCGGATTTCCGGCGCACCAGCTTCGCGCCACACGTCGCCCGGTAACTGTCGGGAAAATCCCACATGGCATCCCACCAGAAGTGAAATGAGGCCAAACCCGCGGATGATTCGGTCTATCATAAACACACATTTAATTCTTTAATACCAACACCAGCGGCGGACATTTTTACAAGGGTCACGGGGAGTTGGATTTCGAAGCGATTCTGACGGCCGAATAGTGTACCTCTCACCTGCTGCAGGTATATTCGTAGCAATGTCCGAACGCAATACACATAATAGCTACAGTTCTCTCAAAATCAAACCTTTTTTGTTGGCGGAACGGAATTCTATCAAAAAATCGTTTTAGGCGCTATTGAGAACCGGAATTGTCATACAAGGGTATTCTGTTTCACGATTGTATTTTTGAAAGAGCAAATTCATTGGACACCATCGGTTTACAACCGATTATTAGGGATGTTCAATTACCATGAAACCCCGGCAACTTTTGGGGAACCATTGTCGTAAACGTGCCCTGAAAAGGGAGAATTGGTCGGGGGATAAACCGATGATAAGATGTAAGGGGACTGTTTAATTCGGGTAAGTCGGAAAAAGCCTACAGGATATGGGAATTGAAAAAACGAAATGGAAATACCAAATAAACGCAATGCTCACAACGGCTCCTGGCTTCTTGCTTTGATATTTACGGCCATTCTGGGATTGGCCATCGCCGGGTTTGCCCACCAAATCGGCCCGGACCGACCATCCTTTGCTTTCTGGCTCAACGGGCTGTTAATGGTCTGGGGAGTGGGGTTTTACCGCAGCAAACCGTTGCAATGGCGCAATGGTTATTTTCGCATTCGGCCCTGGGAAGCATCTGTGTACCGGGCACTGGGTGTCCCCGGGTTTCAGCGGTTTCTCCGACGGGTGAACTGGTTTAATCGGGAAATTCACCTGAAAACGGGTCGCAGGGGAATGTCTTATCTGGATCAGGCCATACGCCAGGCGGAACAGGGACATGCCACCATTTTTATCATTATTTGCGGGTTCACAGTATTTGCAATTGTTCAATATGGGTGGGGCACTGCGTGGTGGTATATGCTGTTTAACGTGCTGTTTAACGGGTACCCGGTGATGGTTCAGCGGTACAACCGGACACGACTGCAGCGGGTGCTCAGTCGCAGGTAATACATGGTTTTTAAAAGAAGAAAAACCAAATAAAACGAAAATACCATTGAATAACCAAAATTCTGTATCGATATTACAACAAAAGGAGGGCACTAAGGCAATGGGCAAATTCAATATTGAAACAATTAGTGATCAACCCTTGTACCCTGTAGCCGAAGCTGCCCGATACATTAGACTGAACCCCAACACGCTTCGCTATTGGCTTAAAGTCCTGGAGCTTAAAACACCCCATCCAAAATTCTTGAGTTTCAATAATCTCATCGAAGCTTACGTTATTAAAGCATTACAACAGGAACACAATATTCGATTAAATGCCGTTAAACAGGCCATTCAATATGCAAGCAAAAAATTAAATATACCCCGTATTTTACTTCACAGGGAACTAAAATTTACCGGGGGTGACCTATTCATTGAATTTTATGGAGATCTTATTAATTTGAGCCGTTCCGGGCAATTGGGGATAAAAGGCGTATTAGAACAGTACCTGGAGCGCATTGACTGGGAAAACAATCTCCCTATTCGTTTATACCCATACATTATGGATATACAAAAATACATTGCACTTGACCCCAAAATTCGCTTTGGTCGCCCTATTATTAAAAGCAGAGGTGTCGAAACAGCAATTATCCGGGAACGTATTGATGCGGGAGAAGATGAAGCATTCATTGCTAAAGACTATGATATAAGCATAAAAGAAGTATCTATTGCTTTAGCTTATGAAATGGCTTTAGAAACGTTAAAACGAAAACGTGCCGCATGAAATGCCCACCTTCTTCGTGGATCGCAACCTTGGGAAAACATTTCCTAAAATCCTATCCGAAAACAATATCGATGTCATAACCCACGATGATATATTCGAACAATCTACCCCTGATGAAGAATGGCTGGAAGCTGCCGGTAAAAATGGATGGTATGTTATAACACTGGATAAACGAATTCGTTACGTACCGGTAGAAAAAGAAGCTGTTAAAGAATTTAATATTGGCTTATTTGTCTTAAGCATGAAAAACATGTCAATGGAAGAAAGGGCTTATATTTTTATTAAAAATTACCGTCGAATTTGTCGTTTCATAAATCGAACTCCCCTACCCTTTGTTGCTACAATTAGCCGGACAGGAGAAATCAACAAAAAAGATTTGGGCTAATTATTTAAAAGCAAATTTTACATTTTCCCCATTCCTTTTTACTCGTGGCTACTAACAAAAATTCCAATTATTTTCCCATACTATTTATAGCAATACTGTAAGTCCTAATTATGTGTTATATACGTCTTCCATTTAGTTATAACTGCATAAAGATAAATAATGAATTGTAGTTATCCAGAGCGGACACACAATAAAAACTTTCAAACAATTAATATTACACCACCAGTATCTAGGTCTACGCTGAACCACTTTAGATTTGAACTTATATACTATTAATGCTATTCTTATAATC
>WGBF01000126.1 GCA_015494485.1 bacterium
AATTTATAGTTCTCCTCTACATTACCGTAAATTTTCTCCAAAAGTTTTTTAATAGTTATTTTACAATTGGGACACCGTTCTCCTGTATGGAATTTTGAAGATTTATCTTCTTTATTACTTTTTGAGGATTTCGACATGCTCCTTTGTTCGGAACTGTTTATTACCTCGAATCCAAGTTTTTTAAGAAAATTATTTGTTTCTTTACCCCCATTAAAAGTTGAAGGGTTTAACACCTTTCCATTAGCATATTTATTAGCTAATGATATAACTAATTTAGGGGGATAATATTTTCCTTTATATTTTAATAAAAATTTCTGCGATTTCCTGTTTTTGGGAACTCCATTGTTTTTAATCTCTTCAATGGCTTTAATAATATGTTCTTCTTTTATGTTTTTGGGAATCATAATAACTTTAGTCCAATAAATTTGAAGTACCAGTTTGCAATACCTTTTTCAATTATAACAAAATACAAATTGCAGCCCAATTACCAAAATTTTTTCTTTCGATTCACAGGGTGATTGTATTTAGCAAACTTATATTTCCATCCTTTCCTACCCAGAGTCTATTTTTAACAAAACCCTCTTTTTCCCTCCAACATTTCATTAATTTATTCGTCTGGAAGATAAAATCAATTGGTACAGTTTTAAATGAAAGGGGAGTACATGACACGCGGAATTTTCTGGGTCGTTATCCTGATGCTCAGTTTCGGGGCCAGTTGGGCTATGGCTCAAAATGAACCACCGGCTTACAGCATTCATAAACTGGAATGGGAACGGTTCCGCAATGTTCAGCCACCGGAACCGCTGCCTCAATTTAAAGGGCAAACACCGTCGCCTCTTAAGCCCCGCAAAGTTCAACTGAGCAAAGAAGTTTTTGGCTATCTCCCCTACTGGCGCTATGATGGCTACCCCAGTTTGAATTACAGTCTGCTGACCACCATTGCCTATTTTGGCGCGGAGCTGGATGGCAACGGCAATATTGTGAATATGCACCACTGGCCTGCTTCCGGATTGGTCACCACCGCCCATAACAATGGGGTACGGGTTGTCCTTACCGCCATTTTGTTCGATTCCGATGCCCTGGCATCATTACTCAGCAGTGCCGCCAATCGGACCCGTGCTATTACCAACCTGCTCAATCAGGTAAAAAATGCCAATGCCGATGGCGTCACCATCGATTTTGAAGGCGTGCCCTCCGGCCAGCGGGACAACCTGACTGCTTTCATGGATGAGCTCACCACCACCTTCCACCGGGAAATTCCTGGATCCTTTGTTACCATTTTTACCCCGGCGGTGGACTGGCGCAATGTGTTTGATTACTACCAGCTGGCCAATATTACCGACGGCCTGATTATGCAGGGATACGATTACCACTATAGTGGTAGCTCCGTCGCCGGGCCAGTGGCCCCCCTAACAGGGTGGGGTACCTATAATGTGACCTGGACGGTGAACGACTACCTTACCAAAACATTTAACAATCACGACAAATTAATCCTCAGTGTACCCTTTTACGGCATCGAATGGCCCACGGTCTCCGGTGATAAGGGCGCCAGCACCCGGGGAAGAGGCAATTCCGTGTTTTACAGCGCGGCGGCGTCTAATGCCCAGCAATACGGCAAATTGTGGGATGACGAATCCCAGACCCCCTGGTACCGGCATCAGGAAAGTGATGGCTGGTACCAGGGCTGGTTTGATGACAGTTTAAGCCTGGCGCTAAAATTCAACTTAATCAACGATGACCAACTGAAAGGGACTGCTATCTGGGCCCTTACCTACGATGGCCAGCGCACGGAACTGCAGGGCGCCATTTCCGATGCCTTTGGATCCACGGCTCCGCCGTTAAAACCCACCAACTTTCGGGTGGTGAACATCGGGGACAGTACGCTGCGCCTGCAGGTTACCCCTTCCTCCGGTGCCACCAGCTACCGGGTGTATCTGGGCACCGATCCCGGCAATTTAAACCGGGTTATCGATTATCCCACCGCTACCATGGAGCTGGCAGGGCTATCTCCGGATTCGCTTTACTACTTCCGTGTTACCGCTATCAACGGCAATGGGGAGAGTGCCCAAACGGAAATGCTGGCCGCGGTGCCCTCACGGGGCGCCGTTTCGGTGCTGATTGTGCACGGATTTGACCGCACCAGCGGCACCGTCAACAATTTTGATTACATCAAGCGCTTTGCGCCATCGGTATTTGCTTACGGTGCGGCGTTTGATGCCTGTGCCAATGAAGCGGTGGAAAATGACCTCATCGACCTGCGGGACTATACCGTTGTCATCTGGATTCTGGGGGAAGAAGGCACAGCGGATGAAAGCTTTAGCGGCACCGAACAGCAGAAGGTAAAAGCCTTTCTGGAAAACGGGGGCAAATTGTTTGTTTCCGGCTCCGAAATAGGCTACGATCTGGTTGCAAAGGGAACCTCCTCCGACAAAGCATTTTACCGGGATTATCTGAAAGCCCAATATATTCAGGACCGGGTACCTTCCTACCGCATGGTGGGGGTTAGTGGCGGAATTTTTGCCGGATTGACCACGATTAACTTCGACGATGGGACGCATGGAACGTACAATGTGGATTACCCGGATGGCATCAAACCGGTTGATGGGGCAGTGTTTAATGCAACGTACTCCGGTTACAACGAAAATACCTATGGCGGTGCGGGCATTCAGTACGTGGGAATATTTGGCTCCGGGCAGCACACCGGACAACTGGTGTACCTGGCCGTGGGGTTTGAAACCATTTATCCCCGGGAGACACGGGATTCGGTGATGACACGGATTCTGGATTTCTTTTCCGATCCCACCGGCATTGAAGGGAACCAACCATCTCCAATTGTAAGGGCCTTCGAACTGCAGGCCAATTACCCCAATCCCTTCAATCCGGGGACGACCATTCCGGTAACCATTTACCAGACCACTCAGCAGCCGGCCCGACTGGAAATTTTTGACCTTTCCGGTCGTCGGGTGCGCATACTAGTCAACCGCCCGCTGGCACCCGGAAACTACACCTTCCGCTGGGATGGTCGGGATGATCACGGTCAACCAGTAGCTAGCGGTACCTATTTTTACCGCTTCCAGCTGGGGCAACGGGTAGAAACCCGCAAAATGATTTTATTGAAATAAAAAAATGTTCCCAAAATGCAAAACAAAACGGTGCACTCATGAAAAAACGTTTTCGTTCCGTGTTGGTGGGCCTTCTGATCGCACTGGCGGGGCTAAGCGGTTTCCGCTGTGCCGGCCTGCAACAAACCCTTTCCCAACTAAAACCGGTGGCGCCCACCATTCGATTGCATCAGGTGCGTTTAACCGCCCTGAGTTTTACCGGAGCCACACTGCAATTCCAATTCCGAATTCACAACCCCAATCCCATTGCCCTTTCCCTGAACGGATTCACCTATTCCCTCCAACTGGGAAACGAAACACCGCTGGTTTCCGGTAACAACACCCAGCGAACCACCTTACCGGCACGGGGTGACAGCACGTTTGCCTTACCGGTCTCCTTTACGTTCAAGGAATTGTACCGCCTGGTCCGCAATTACGAAACGCAGGATACCATTCCCTACGTGGTGAAGGCTACGTTTCGGGTGGACCTCCCGCTGGTAGGTACCGTGGATGTGCCGGTGCAAAAATCGGGGGCACTGCCCGCGATTAAGCCCCCTCAATTTTCATTACACGCTGTGCGATTGGAAGAAATCAACTGGCAACGGGCCCGGCTGACCATTTCCGTAGCGGTAAAAAATCCCAACACCTTTGCCATCGGTATTCCCCAACTGGACTACACAGTGAATTTGGACCAGCAATCGGTAGCCAACGGTGCCATTACCACGCCGGTGCAGGCAAACAACCACCAGACAGCCCTGGTCAACATTCCTGTGGAACTGAATTTCCTTCAATTGGGGCAAAGCATGTTCCGAATGTTGACGGGCGATCAATCCCTGCCGGTGGATGTTTCTGGAAAAGCAGTTATTACCACCTCGCTTCCTTTATTAAAGCATGAAACCATCCCCATTCGCCTGAAATCCCGGATTTCTCTTCAAAAATAGAAAGCCTCCGGTATTTTTCCGGAGGCTTTACGTGAGGAACAATGAGGCTTTTACGTTTTACTTCATGAGGACCATCTTGCGCGTTTGAACCACATTGCCGGCTTTCAACGTGTAAAAATAAATTCCCGCCGCCAGATTTTTGGCATCAAACTGGACCCGGTGCAATCCGGCCGTGACCCGACCGTTCACCAGTGTGGCAACCTTTCGTCCGGTAATATCATACACCGTAAGCTGAACATCCATGGCTTTGGGAACAGTAAATTCAATAACCGTGGACGGATTAAACGGGTTGGGATAGTTCTGACGCAATTCAAATGCCTGGGGCACATGGGTATCGGGTTTGTCCTTAATGCCGGTCACCGCACTGTACACCTGCCCGGTTTGTGCATCCATTACCACCACATGTTCGGCCCACACATCGTTATTAGCATTGATGCCCCAATAATGAACAACCCATATAATTTTACTGGTATCATTAATCTGCGCCTGCTGGATGTAATTTTTCATATTTCCGACAGAATATTGGGCAGACCAATTGGGATATCTTTGCCGAAATGCTGCACCGCCATTCTTTTCGGCCAGGGCCATGGCACTGTCGCTGTCAATTATATTTTGCGGAATTTCCGGCGCGGTGGTATCCACCGGTACCCAATCTACGGAATCCTGAATTTCCGGTCCGAATGTGCTATTATAATAAATGCCCAGAAAATACGGGAATCCGGGTGTGTGGAATACATAGTAAAATCCAAAATCTTTTCCATCGGTCAATGAATCTGTATATCCCTGCATGTACACTAAGCGAACACTATCCTGACGGTATTGCTGGGCAATCTGTCGCACAGAATCCACAAATTGTTTAATGGTCCCCCGTTCAAATTTTAGTAGCGTTAAATTGATACCGGTGAGATTTTGATTTGTAACGACCAAACTATCTTCTTGCCCATCTCCATTGGGATCATACATTGCAAACGTGTCCCCATATTCAGGTTCAATATATCCATCCCCATTTACATCTTTTGCCGCAGCAATGTAATAGGTACCCGGACGTACATAATTCAATTGAAAATTCGATGTATCCTGAATAGAGACTAATTTGTTCGTAGAATTAATAATCACTGTACCGGACACGACCCCATTCTCCACGTCCCCATCACCAAAGAACGGTTCTTTGGACAATAACACAATCACATTTTCCGTGGATTGGGTTTCCGACATGACATTCCCGGATACGGTGTACTGTCCGTGATCGGAAGCGGTTGAAAAATTCAAGACATAGGGATGTTCCAGTACATTCCCATTGGTGCTTTTGGCGTAGGTTAGTGCCATTACGTAATCCGTATTCGGTGTTAAACTTACTTGAAGATTTACGGTTTTAAGATCGGTACTGTAACTCAATCCCTGTAATTCGATAGAATCCGAAGGGGAAACAATGAGGAACACAAATGGAATTGGTGGGTCATTGGATACCGTTGTAGTATCAATAGGCTCGCTGAACGTAAAACTAATGGTTGCGCTGGTATCCACATTGACCGCCCCATCAGCGGGAGTGGTGCTCACCACTGTCATCTGGGCCAGTGCAAAATGCACAAATACCATCGTAAAAATTATAGCAATGAAACGAAATTTCATGGAACCCTCCTATAGTTTTTATGGAACAATGTTATTATCGAAACCGAACCCGCATTAATGAATATTATTTTACATGTCTTTAAACGCTTCTTTGCTCCCAATTTTCCATTGGAATTGGAATTTCTTTAATTTGGTGGATACGAAACTGTGATATGAATCAAGGTAGAACTGACGGAAAGCGCTTTATCCCGCTGTGAAAGCTGCCAGAGCTTCCAGATGGGCCTGAACTGAAGTTGCCAGATACTGAAGGTGGTATCCTCCTTCCAGAATAGAAAGCACACCGCCGACAGGGGTTACCGCAACCTGTTGCAACAGGATTTCTGTCATGCGGGCAAATCCGGCATCGGTAACCCGCATGCCCGCCAGCGGATCACCTTCGTGGGCATCAAACCCGGCGGAAATCAAAATCAAATCCGGCTGGTATTGGCGGATGAGAGGCACAATCTCCTCTTCCAGAAGCGTAACGTAGGTTTCGTCGCCTTTTCCTGCCGGTAAGGGGAAATTCCGCGTAAACCCTTTTCCCGCGCCTTTCCCAATTTCGGTTTCCTTACCGGTTCCCGGAAACAACGGCCACTGGTGAATGCTGCAATAAAACACATCCCGCCGCCATTCAAAGCTGTGCTGAGTGCCGTTTCCGTGGTGGACATCCCAATCCAAAATAAAAATGCGCTGCAGGCCGTACTGTTCAATAGCATACTGGGCCGCAATGGCAATATTGTTAAACAGGCAAAACCCCATGGCATGGTCATATTCCGCATGGTGCCCCGGGGGACGCACCATGGCAAACACGGCTGGAAATTCCTTTTTTACCAGAGCATCGACTCCCTGAATGGCTGCCCCGGCGGCCAAATACGCTGCCTCCAGAGTGTGTTCCGTCATGATGGTGTCCCCGCCGTCCAGAACCACGGGTGTGCGCTGGGCCGCGTGCTGCACGTCTTCCAGATACCCCTCGTCGTGGTTCAGAAGGATCCACTTATCATTGGCAGGTTTCGGTTGACGGTGGGTGAGTTGCTCCCAGATGCCTTCTTTTTGAAGATGTTCGCGAATTGCCCGCAACCGCGCCGGCTGTTCCGGATGGCGGATTCCTTCCAGATGCAGTTCACAGGTCGGATGGGAAAGACACAAAATTTTTGAAAAATCCCGCGTTGCCATCCTCTACCCCGTTATTTTTTCATGGCCGGTATTCGAATGCGAAACGTGGTGCCTTTCCCTGGCGCGGTTTCCAGGTCGATGGTTCCGTTGTGTTCCTCCACCACCTTCTTAACAATGGCCAGTCCCAGTCCGGTGCCCCCTTCCTTTCCGCTGGTCACAAAGGAGTCAAACAGCCGGTCCTGAATTTCCGGCGGAATACCAGGGCCGTTATCCGAAATGGTAAATTCCACTGCATCCGCTGTATCCGAAACGGAGATGGTTAACTTCCCGCCTTCGCCCATGGCTTCCACCGCATTCTTGGAAATATTGTACAGCACCCGCACCAGTTTTTCTTCATCGGCATGAAGCAGGTGCTGGCTGTTTTGTTCCAGGGTTAGGTCAATGCCATGGCGCTCGCACATCTGGCGAATGCGGGGCTCAAAGCGCTTCATGACATTCTTGGCGCTGGTTTTCCGCGGCAGGATGCTGGTCTTTCCTTTGGAAAAATCCAGCAGTTCGGTAATCATGTTGGTAATGGACTGAATTTCCTGGCGAATAATGCCGGCAAATTCATCGCGCTCTTCCGGGGTGGTACTGTCGTCTGCAATTAAATCCACAAAGCCGTAAATGGTATTCACCGGCCCGCGGATGTCATGAACGATGGTGCTCATCATCTGGCCGATAGCAGAAAGTCGTTCCTGTTTTAACAAATTTTCCCGCAGGTTGTGCAATTCCACAGCACGGTGGATTTTCTGTGCCACCAGATCCACCAGCTTCTGGTCATCTTCCAGCTGCTCCAGGTCGCCCACGCGGGCACCCAGTACCAGCAACAAGCCCTGTTGTGTTTCCTCTTCTTCCTCCCCTTCAAATTGCAGCGGCGAATGCAACAGGGAGAGCTCCTCCGGCGGCAGTTCGTGAATATGAAAGAAATTGCGAAAAACCGGTGCATGCTGGCGAATCCAGGTTTCTGACGGAGAAAGCACAAACGGTTCCCATTCCGCCGGCAATTTGGGATGCACGTCGTAGAACAGCCGCCCGCCGGCATCGGCACCGGCAAACACGTATTGTTTATTCAGGGGGAAATAGGCCAGTACAGCATTGGCGTGAAGGTGCTGAACGGTTTTCCGCAGCAACTGCCGAATTACCTCCGGCAAATCAAACACTTCGGACAGCAATTGTTCGAATTCGTAGAGGAGGTCAATTTCCCGGTATTTCTTTTCCAGTTGCTGGTAGAGGCGCGCATTGGCAATGGAAATGGCGACCTGAGAAGCCAGGGTTTCCAGCAGGGCTTCGTCTTCTTCGGTAAAATGGCCTTCCCGCTTGTTCAGCACCTGGATAACACCCATTATTTCGCGCTCCTTACCACCGGACATGGGTTCCCACACCGGCATGCACAAAATAGAGCGCGTGCGGTAACCGGTGCGTTTGTCGGTGCTGGGGTCAAACCGGGGGTCGTTGTAGGCATCCGGGATGTTAATGGTTTCCCCCGTTTGCGCCACATAGCCGGAAATGCCCTTGCCAATGGGCAAACGAATTTCTTTAACCTCTGCTTTCAGCGCGATTTTGGACCAGATTTCCCCCCGCTTTTTGTCCACCAGAAAGAGGGTGCTGCGGTCGGCATCCATGAGAACGGTAATTTCCTGCATGATTAATTTGAGTAGTTCATCCAGGCGCAGGGTGGAGCTGAGCGCCCGCCCAATGCGCTGAATGGAATAAATTTCTTTTTCTTTTTGTGCCAGTGCCTGCTGCAGTTGCTGGACATCCGTGGAAGTGTTTGCCATACTTATCCCCCTTGTTGTCCCCGAAGTTGATTTACCACAATATGCGCCTGACGGGTCGGTTCGGGCAAGCGATATTTCCGCGTTGCCATCAATACCATGCGCACTGCTGTATCGACATCCATGAGGTGGCCCGGCGAAACAAACACCGGTTTTACCCCACGTCGGGTACGCACCACCGCCCCGATGACCTCATCATCGTCGTACAAATAGGAAAATGAACCTTTTTCCCCATCCGGTTCCCGGTACTGCCCCACCAGGCGACTTTTGGCACACCCAATGGTCGGCTTGTTCAGTAACACCCCGATGTGGGAAGCCAGACCAAATCGTCGCGGATGGGCAATTCCCTGGCCGTCGCAGATTAACACATCAAACTGGTCGGCAGCCTTTTCCAGCAACGGCCACAGCGCCGGCACTTCCCGAAAACTAAGGAGGCCGGGAATGTAAGGGAATGTAATATTTGCAATGTGGGTGTGGGTGGCAACGACCTGCAAATCCGGAAAAGACAGAATGACCAGCGCTGCGTACAAGCGGGGCTCCCGCCGATTAAAAGAAATGTCCGCACCGGCAATCCGCCGTACATCTTCCAGGTTCCCGGGAAAATGCAACTGAACCCGTGAACGAAGCGAATTCTGCACCGCAATGGCGTCAGCTGGTGTCAGATTCCAGTCATGTAAATTGGCTACCTTCATATCAGTTGGTATTTTTGTGCTTCATCCCGTGGCCTGAACCATTTCGCGCCACGCTGCACGAAATGCCCCCGAAGCCGTTCCTTTCCCGTAGGTGATTCTGCACCCCACTGGTGAACAACAGCACGGCTGCACATTCGATACAAAAAAGAAACGCTCCCACCCTACGGCAGGAGCGTTGTAAACAGGTCGTTTCATCGTCCGTTCTGAAGAGGTTCACCCAACAAGCATCAGGATTTTTCTTCTTTCCGTTCTTCTTCCACAAAACTGGCAACGGCCCGTTCGGCATTTTCGTAGGTTTCAAAAATTTGAATCAGCTTGGTAATCATTAACACACTCTGCACTTTGTCGGTCACGCTGGACAGTTTCAGCTTCCCCCCGGCGTTCTTCAAAGAGCTCATGCAGGCCATCAGCGTGCCCAAACCGGAACTGTTAATCCACTTCACCCCTTTCAGGTCAATCACCACGCGCTTAATGCCATCGGCAATCAGGCTCTTCACTTTGTCGTGCAAGGCTGTGGTTTCCGGGCCGCCCATCATATTTCCCGACACGTACAGAACGGCTATATCACCCTCAATCTTTTCTTTAATTTTCATAGACCGGCTCTCCTCTCACTTAATGATTTCAATGAAATTTATGATATCACCTTCTTGCATCCGACGTAATTTATGGAATTCATTAAAATAAAGCAAAATATTTACTGTTATTTCCGGATGCCGGGCGGCAATATGTGAGAGGGTTTGGCCATTTTGTACGATATAAGGGCGCAGGAAAAACTGTCGGGCTGTTCGGTAGGCACGCGGAAGCTTCTCCCAATGGTACTGAAAGCGGCGTTCGGTAAATTCCTGCGGCGATACGCCGCTGAATTGCAATTTCAGGCGTTGACCGATGTGCAGTGCGCTGCTTCTTAACCGATTCCATCGGCGAATATCCTGAACCCGCACGCTCAGCCAGCGGGCAATATGTTCCAGCGTTTCTCCCTGAAACACCACAATCCGGTGCTGCTCATCCGGGGAGAGGGCGCGGTGCATGCGCTGCCGCAGTTGGTCTATGGTGATGAGACGATGTGCCGCAGGTGCATGTTCAGGAGTGGCTGTGGGGGAAGCAGCCGATGCTTCAAAGGAATTTTCGGGATTGGGGCCACCGGTTGTGGGGCGCATCAGGTCCTCCGGAATGTGCACTTCGGCGAAGGGAACTCCGGAGGGCAAATCTGCCGTTTTTGCGGGGGTCGTCATTGCGGGTTTTACCATTGCGGCAATGGCCTGTTGCGTTGCCGCCACATAATGCTGATAGGCCAGCAATCCCGTGGAAACACTTTGCCGGGATTCCTCCACAGGCAGCGGCTCTGCCGGCGCTACGTCGGGCTTCCGGACCACCGCCAGCTGGGGTTGCGGACGGTTTTCCTTTTGGTTCACAAATGCGGCCCAATGTGCAATGCTATTCCGCCCCTTATCAACCATTGACAGCGCTGGCGCCTGTACTGGCATGGCCACATTTACCCTGCGGGGAAGGAGTTCCAGCAAATCCGTCAGCACCGGCTGAGCCGCCGCTAACAGGGGGCTGCCTTCTTTCGACTCGTAAAGCGGCGCGGTACGTTCCACATACGCCCACAACGCCTGCGGTAACGATTCGGCACGCGGTTCCAGCCCTTCCGTTACTGCCGGTGGAGCCACGTTTGGCGCGGAAGACACACGGGACAGCGGTCGCTCCTGCTTCTGTTGCTGCCTCCAGAACGTCAGCGCCGCAGAGCGGGATTCCGGTAAAACCTGGTAAGCAACCGGCATGGGGCGTGTAGCGTTCGCCCGGGAACGGCGCCGGAATTCCTGAGCGTAGGAGGGATTCTGCAACTGCAAATAGGCCAGGACGGTGGCCGCATCCACGGACTCCGGCAAGCGAAGGGGATATCCAGCAGGAACCGTCAATCGGCCGTTCCACACCCCCCGGCGATACGCCGGATTCAACCGTTTGATGTCCTCCAGCGGTAAATTCAGAGCCTGGATAACCTGCGGCAACCGGACGGGAACCGGCAACAGAATTTCATGAAAGCGGGGCGGTTCATGCGGCTGCAAATCCGGGAAATACACTTCCAGGCTGTCCACAATTTCCACCACCGCCAGGAATTCCGGATAAAAATTACGGGAAGCAAACCCAAAGCGGCGGCTTAAATAATTTTCCCGCACCTTGATGTAATCCCGCCCGAAGCGTCGCACCGCCCGTTTTAATCCGGCCAGACCATAATTGTACGCCGTAATGGCCAGCCCCCAGTCCTGCAGCGCCTGGTAATTCCGCTTGAGTAACCGGGCTGCCGCATGGGTGGAAATAAACGGGTCCCAGCGCTCATCGCGGATGCGATTTACCCGCATAAAATGTCGTGCCGTGGCCCGCATAAATTGCCACATACCCACCGCCCGCACATGGGATACGGCACGGGGGTTAAAACTGGATTCCATATGGGGCAAGTACCCCACTTCTTCGGGAAGGCCGTACAGCGAAAGACCTTTCGGATATGCGGCAGGTAGGCAAAACTTCGTTCCACACCGGCCTTAAACTGTTCCCGAATACCCTGCTGGGCCCGTACCCGTCGGGAGGCTGCCAGAAATTTGTCCGGTTCCTGGATGGCCTCAAATTTCCGGTAGATTTCTTTTTCCTGTTCGGAAAGCAACCAGGGGGTATGTTGCCGGGCATGGATGCCCTTTAACAGGTCGCTGATTTCCCGCTTTGCCTGCCGCAATATCCGGTCCCGTTGCCGAGGACTCAGAGTACTGTCCAGCGTAATAACGTTGTATTGAATAAAGGGATATTCGCTATCGTGCAACACATACTGGTTTTTGGAATAGCGGGTAAAAATTTGTTTCCAGAATGCCACCTCACCCGCCAATTCCTCCCGGTAGGGAAACCGGAATCCTTCCGCTTCCAGCTTACCGGCAGATGCTATTAGTAGAAGCACCCCCAACACAAAAATGGCGAATCGTTCCATGATTCACTCCCCATTACCATGAGTGTTCCGTATCCGATGTTTCCCTCCCAACCGCAGGCCACAACAGGATATACTCATTTTCGTCGGATACGGGTTGAACTTTATTTCTGGTTCCACCCCTTAATTACGTTCAACACGCTTGAATAACTGTAAGGAAATTCACGCTGATGGAACTTAAGCAGGGATACTCCAGGAATTGTGCGGAAAATCAAAAATCGGGCATCCGGTAAACTCCGGAAGCGCCCAAAGAATTGAGGGGTGGCTTGCAAAAAGCAAACGCTCTCTGGCACCCTGAATGCAGTAAAGAATTCAGGGTGCCTTTGGTGTGTTGTGATAAGTTTCCGGAATTATCTGCCAATGCCCACGAAATTACAAAGTCCGCAAGAAATTCCGGGCACACCGGTTAATCCACCCACTCTGCCAGAAAAATGTTGGTTTCCCCGCGTTTTTTGTTGAAGCGGTTCGAAGCAAACACCAGGTATTTGCCATCGTGGGTAAACATGGGAAAACCGTCGAACTTCTCATTGTAGGTGATGCGTTCCAGGCCAGTGCCGTCGATATTCACCATGTACAGGTCAAAATTACGTCCGGTTTTGCTGCCGTAATTGGAAGCAAAAATAATGCGTTTGTTATCCGGATGGAAAAAGGGCGCAAAGCTGGCAACACCCAGATGGGTAACCTGTTTCATATTCTTGCCATCGGCATCCATTACGTAAATTTCCAGCGTGGTCGGCCGGTATAGGTCCTGTTTTACCAATACTTCATAATCCGCCAGTTCCTGAGGGGTTTTGGGCCGGCTGGCACGGAAGACAATCTTTTTCCCATCCCAGGAGAAAAACGCACCGCCATCATAGCCCTTTTCAAAAGTAAGGCGCTTCTGGTTACTGCCATCCAGATTCATCACATAAATTTCCGGGTCCCCATCCCGGGTGGAGGTAAACACAATTTTATCTCCCAAAGGCGAAACCGTTGCTTCGGCGTCGTATCCCGGGGCATCCGTCAACCGCTTGATGATTTTCCCATCCGAAAGGCGCGCCAGAAAAATATCAAACGAACTGTACAATTGCCACACATACCCGTGTTCCCGCGGCGGAGGTGGCGGGCATTCGTCACCGGCCAGATGGGTGGAGGCATAAAGGAAAGTACTGTCACCGGGTAAAAAATAAGCACAGGTAGTACGTCCCTTACCTGTGGACACCATGCGTTTTCCACTGCCGTCAATGTTCATCACAAAAATCTGGTCGCATTTCAGGTCGCCCACGGTGGCCTGAAAAATGAGCTTTTTTTCGTCAAAACTAAAATAAGCTTCCGCATTTTCCCCGCCATCGGTGAGCTTGCGGATGTTTTTCAAATGTTTTTCCTGCGGAAAGCGATAGGGGTCATCCGACTGCGGCTTGGTAAAATTACCAAAAAGAAACACCCCGGCTATCAGGGCTGCCACGGTTAAAAGGGTTACAACGGATTTCATGCATAGGCTCCTTTTCTTTCGACAAATGAAACTTAATAACCCGCGGGCGAATTACGAATAGAAAACGAAAATTTAAGCAACCCGGAGGAACCGTTTCCCGTAAACGCCCCTGTTTTGGATGTGTAAAAAAATTTCCGTACTTTTTGGTTTAAATGACACGGTTGGCCAGGAGGTAATTATGAATACACCGCTTCCCCGGAGACGCGCCCTTTTCCACCCCTTGTGGTTTATACTGATGACGGTGGTACTGCTTCAGGCGCAGGACACCCTTCCGGACATTCCCCCAATTTTCCCTCAACCCCTCAGTCCCCGCATTGCCAATTACGCCATTGACGTTCAACTGGACCCGGATCGCAAACGCCTGGATGGTAAGGAAATTCTGGTGTGGCACAATACCAGCTCCGATGCCATTACCGAACTCCAATTCCACCTGTATTTAAACGCCTTTCGCAACAACCAATCCACATTCATGAAGGAATCCGGCGGGGAACACCGCGGCAACAAAATTGACCCGGAAAAAGGATGGGGTTTTATTGATATTTTGCGAATGGAATGGCTGCAACATCCCCGGGACCTATCCGGCGTGGCGGCATTGAAGCTGCCGGAAGACCGGGTTCGGGAACGGAGCACCCCGGTGGACCTTACCGCTGCCATTGAATTTATCCAGCCGGACGATGGCAATCCGGAGGATAAAACGG
>WGBF01000127.1 GCA_015494485.1 bacterium
TTGTGGCTACGTCTCCGTTTTCTACGGAAGAAATGGTTCGAAACTCCGGTTCAGGGTCGCCGGGCCACACCGCAATGGAAGAAGACAAAACGAAACTGGCATCGTACATCATGTTTACACCGTACCTGTTTTAAGATGAGTGGGTTGCGTCACCGGTATTGGCTGTTCGGGGATTTCCTTAGATTTGCCCAGGGCGTACCGAAATAACATGGGGCCAACGATTTGATTAATGGCAATGGCAGCTACAATAATGGTTTTAATGCTCACGCCGTAGGGTGCGGGAATTTCCTTTTCAATAATGGAAACCAATCCCAGGGTTAATCCCGCTTGCCCTACAAAACCCATCCAGCCGTATTTTTCCACCAGTGGAAATCCGCCGGAAATCCGGGCACCGATGTAGGTACCCAGGTGGGTGGTGAGCATCCGGGCGGAAACAAAAAAGAGGGTTAAGAACCAGTTATCCATTAATACCGAAAATTGCAGAGAAGCACCGGCTAAGGCAAAAAACACCACGTAAACCGGCAGAGAGCTTTTTTCGATGGTTTCAATTAAATCATGCCCAAAATGGGTGAAATTCTGGACAAAAAATCCGGCCATCATGAAAATCAAAATCAGTTCCAGATGAAACAGGTGAACCATTTCAATTACCAGCAGAATCATACCAAATAAGAACAAAAAAGTGTCCTGTTTGATGAATTTCATGTATAAATACAAAACACCCCCAATCAGAACACCGGCCCCCAGTGAAAGGATAATTTCCAGTAAAATTTTGAGTACAAATTGAAAATGAATTTCCGCCGAAGCAGTAATCAGGGGTTCGGCAAACGCCAGTACAAATGCAAACAGGAGAACAATAATTAAATCTTTAAAAATCGTAATGCCCAGAATAAAGTTGGTAAACGGCCCCCGGGAGCGTGTTTCCGTGATGATGGCAATGGTTGTTGCCGGAGATTTTGCCACAGCCAGAACGCCTAACAATAACCCTGCCCCCAGAATGAGGGAAGGGGATGCCCCGCGTAAAAAATCAATATAGCCCGACAGAAAAAAAATGAAAAGAACCATTCCCCCGATGACAACAATAATTTGCCACGCGGTAACGTTTAGGAGCAATTTTAACTGTTCTTTGACGCGGGACAGCACAAATTCTCCGCCCGCCGTGAGGGCAATCAGGCTCAGGGCAATTTCGTCAATTAATTGCAAATGGGCAATATTCTGCCGGGTAAAAAAGGAGGCAATGTCTGGCCCCAGAACAATGCCAACCAGCAGGTACCCGGTAATTTTGGGGAGTTTGAACCGGGAAAAGAAGCGTCCAATTAAATATGCCACAATTAAAACAGCACCAAACAGCATAACCGATTGCGCAATGGAAACTGTTTGCGGTGCGCCGGTGGGATGATGGGTACCCAGGAAGACGGGAATTTTTAAGATAATCAGGGTAATACCGATCAGGAATATGGCATAGATTAAGGAACGCAAAGCCCGGCTTTTCCTTTCGTTCGTTTGCAAGGGAATCTAACGTCTGGCAGGAAAGCATCCAAGATTTTTATGGAAGAAGGTGCTGGGGAATGTGTGTAGGCGGAAAGGCCAGATCATGCGATAGAGCGATTTATTTCAGGTGAATAATTTTTTGCACCAACCGGTGGCCATCACCAGCAGTAAGTACCAGAAAGTAGATCCCGGAAGTCACCGGGTTGTGATGTGCATCGGTGCCCTCCCAGCGGAAGCGATAAAAACCGGGGGACAGCGAAGTATTCCGGAGCAGGGTAGCAATCCGGGCACCGTGAATACTGTACAGGCTTAGTGTTACAGGAACGGGATTCTCCATTCGGGGGACGCCCACAGTGATGGTGGTTTCTCCATTAAACGGATTGGGAAAAGGCGGTAACAAGGTAAAGGTAGCAGGTACGGACTCCGCAGACAAGTGGGTGTCCACGGAAAGGGTGCCGATTGTTTGCGTTTTCCCGGAAAAATCAACCTGGTTTAACCGGTACCAGTAAAGCCGGTCTTGGTGTACTGTATTGTCTTCGAACGTGTAGGTATGGGGCGTGTTAGAGGCCC
>WGBF01000128.1 GCA_015494485.1 bacterium
GGTGCTGGCCCATCGGGAGCAGCTGGTCACCGGGCAGGGGCTGGAGGAAGTGCTGCGTACCAAGGAAATCAGCATTGTGACCCTGCCACCGTCAGTGCTGGCGGTGATGCCGGAAAGCGAGCTACCAGCCTTGCGCACCATTGTGTTGGCTGGAGAGAAGGTAACGGGTGACTTGGTGGAGAAGTGGGGCAAGGGGCGCCAGTTTGTGGATGCCTACGGTCCCACGGAGACCACAGTGTGTGCCAGCATGCACGTGTGTGAGGGCAGCTACCCGGTGGGTCCGCCAATCGGGCGGGGCATCAACAATTTTGAGCTGTACGTTCTGGACGAGCACCTGGAGCCGGTACCGGTGGGTGTGCCGGGAGAGCTCTACATTGGTGGTCCGGGTCTGGCACGGGGGTATCTGGGTCGGCCGGACTTAACGGCAGAGCGATTTGTGCCGCATCCGTTTAGTCGGGTTGGCGGAGAACGGTTGTACCGCACGGGGGATCTGGTACGGTGGTTGCCACAAGGGGAGCTGGAGTTTCTGGGTCGGGTGGATTTTCAGGTGAAGGTGCGGGGTTTTCGCATTGAGCTGGGAGAGATAGAGGCGGTGTTGAGTGAGCATCCCCACATTGCTGATGCGGCGGTTGTTGCAGTGGAAGACGGCAAGGGGAACAAGCGTCTGGTGGGTTATATCGTCCCCACCGGAGAAATCAACATTGGCGAAGTAAAGGAGTACCTGCGCAAGAAGTTGCCGGACTACATGGTGCCGTCAGTGTTGATGGTGCTGGAGGAGATGCCGTTGACGCCCAGCGGGAAGGTGGACCGGCGTCGGTTGCCGAAGCCGAGTGTGGACCGAGAGGCGTTGGGGACGGAGTATGTGGCGCCGCGCAATGAGACGGAGGAGAAGCTGGCGGCAATTGTGGGCGAGTTGCTGGAGATTGAGAAGGTGGGTGTGTACGACAACTTCTTCGACCTGGGCGGGCACAGCCTGCTGGCAACCCGTTTTCTCTCCCGAATCCGGGAAGAATTTGGTGTGGAGGTGTCGTTGCGGAGTTTATTTGAACGCCCCACGATATCCGGTCTGGCCGAGGTAATCCTTTCCGGGGGCGTGAAAAGCGAAGAAGACACCATTGAACGCGTCGAACGTGGTGATTCGGATTTAAGCGATTTGTTGGATGAACTATTGTAAAAACGACACGGGAGAATATGGCAACACAAACCAAACAGGAATCCATTGATCTGGAAGAGCTTTTAGCTTCTCTGCCGCCTGAGAAGCGCCAGGCTGTGGAACGGAAGCTGAAGGAAAATGCGCATAAATACAATGCGTTTCCGTTGTCCTTTGCCCAGCAACGATTGTGGTTTTTACACCAATTTGATCCCCACAATCCCGCTTACAATATACCTGCCGCAGTGCGGTTGCAGGGGGCCATTCAGGTTGAGGTGTTAAAGAAGGCCATCGAAGCAATTATTGATCGGCATGAGGTGTTCCGAACCATTTTTATTTCCCTGGATGGAACTCCCATGCAGGTTATTTCTCGCAAAAGCCGCATCACCATTGAGGAAATAGATTTAAGCACTTTTGATCCGGAAGATCGCGAAACAATTTTGATCCAGCGAATTCAGGATGAAGCCCGAAAACCCTTTAATCTTTCCCGCGGGCCATTGCTGCGTCCGGTAATTTTCAAACTGGACGAAAAGGACTATGTGTTGCTGTTATCCATGCATCACATTATTTCCGATGGCTGGTCCATTGGGGTTCTCATTCGCGAAATGGTTGCCTTATATCAGGCCTTTTTAAAGGGATTGCCCAATCCGTTACCCCCATTAAAAATTCAATACGCCGATTTTGCCGTATGGCAACGCAAACATTTGAGCGGCGAGCGACTCGATTCGTTACTCAATTTCTGGAAAGCGCAGCTGGTGCCGGAGCCGCCGCCGTTGAATTTACCAACCGATTTTCCACGTCCTCCCGTTGTTACCCATAATGGTGCCAGTGTGTCGGTAACGGTTGAACCCCGGTTAACCCATGCCGTGCGGGAGCTGGCCGCCGGGCATCAGGCTACCCTGTTTATGACACTGCTGGCTGTATACAAATTGTTGTTGTTCCGGTATACCGGCCAAACCGATATTGCTGTTGGTACCACCATTGCCAACCGAAATCGGGCCGATATTGAACCCCTGATTGGTTTTTTCGTCAATACGCTGGTGCTCCGGAATCATCTGAATCCCCGGTGGTCATTTACCCGGCTGCTGAAAGACGTAAAATCCGTTGCGCTGGATGCATTTGAGCACCAGGATGTTCCGTTCGAAATGCTGGTAGAAAAATTTCAGCCGGAGCGGGATTTAAGCCGTACGCCATTCTTTCAGGTGATGTTTTCCGTGCAGCATGCTTCGGAATTTAAGTTTGATGCTCCGGATGTAAAAATTACCCCGCTGGAAGTGGGTCCGGCCACTGCCAAATTTGATATGTCTTTTTCGGTTACGGAATTTGAAGACCACCTTCAGGTTTCCATCGAATACAATCGTGACTTGTTTACCTCCGAAACGATGCAGCGGTTTTTGGGGCATTATATTCATTTGCTCCGTCAAATTACTGAAAATCCGGATCGTTCCCTGTATGAATATTCCTTGTTAACACCGGAGGAACAGGAAACGGTTTTTGTTAAATGGAACAAAGACGTTACACCTTATCCGAAAGACCGAACACTTCACCAGTTGATTGAAGAGCAGGCTGCATTGCATCCGGACCGGGCAGCGGTGGTTTTCCGGGACGAAACCATTTCCTTTGAACACTTGAATGCGCAGGCAAACCAACTGGCCCGGTTTTTAATCGAGCGGGGTGTTCAGCCCGAAGACCGAATTGCCCTGCTTATGCCCCGTTCAATAGAAATGATTATGGCAATTTTGGCCATCTGGAAAGCCGGTGGGGCCTACGTACCCATTGACCCGGATTACCCGATCCAACGGATTCAATATACCCTGTCGGATTCGGGTGCCCGATGTGGGATTACAACCCAATCGCTTGTGCGGCAATTTAAAGATACCGGAGTGGAGTGGTTTGCCATCGATGCCTTAACGGAGGAACTTTCCACGCTGCCGGACAGCAATCCCCAGGTGACCGTTACGCCGGAAAATGCTGCTTATGTTATTTATACTTCCGGGTCCACCGGACGCCCGAAAGGGGTAGTGGTACCCCATCGCAATCCCATTCATCTGGCGTTTAATTTACAGGAGCGGGTGTACCAAACAATCTCCGAAGGTCCGCTGCGGGTGAGTTTGAACGCACCCCTTCCTTTCGACGCGTCAGTAAAGCAGTTGGCCATGCTCATTCATGGTCATACGCTGGTTATCATTCCGGGGGAAATCCGGCAGGATGGGCGTGCATTGATTGACTACGTGCAACAGCAACGCATTGATGTTCTGGATGGGGTCCCGTCCCAGATTAAATTAATGCTGGAAGCGGGATTATTGGAAAACGATTTCATTTATCCTCGCCTGATGGTTCCCGGTGGGGAAGCCATCGACCCCCAAACCTGGCAGGCGTTGGCGAATCAGCGGAAAATCCAGGTTTTTAACATGTATGGTCCCACGGAATGTACGGTGGTGGCGACCACGGCGCATGTTAATGAATATCCGCATCGCCCGGTGATTGGCAAACCACTTGGAAACGTTCGCATTTACATTCTGGACGAATTTCTGCAACCGGTGCCGCCGGGGATTGTGGGTGAAATTTACATTGCGGGGGATGGCGTCGCTCGAGGGTATCTGGACCGTCCCCAACTGACCGCCGAGCGGTTTTTGCCGGAAATTTCGGCTGTGTCTGACGGGACGCGGATGTACAAGTCCGGGGACCTGGGACGCTGGTTGCCCGATGGTCATATTGAATTTATGGGGCGGGCGGATTTTCAGGTCAAGTTGCGGGGATACCGCATCGAGCTGGGAGAAATCGAAGCCGTGTTGCGGGAACATCCCGGGGTTAAGGATGCCGTGGTAAATGCTACAGAAATCAGCCCGGGGGATCAGCGGCTGGTGGCGTATGTCATTTTCTCCGGTGCTGAAATTGGTACCCAGGAATTAAAAGACTTTTTATCCCGGCGGCTTCCCGATTATATGATCCCGTCGGTTTTTATTCCCCTGGAAGCTTTTCCGTTAACCCCCAACGGTAAAATTGATCGAAAAGCCTTGCCGGCACCGGATTGGTCCGTTGCCCGGAAAGATACACCCTATGTGGCGCCCCGCAATCCGGTGGAAGAAATGGTGGCTCAGATTTTCCAGCAATTATTGAAGATAAACAGGGTGGGTATCCACGATAATTTCTTTGAATTAGGGGGACATTCCCTGTTAGCCACGCAATTGGTTTCCCGAATTCGCCAGGTGTTTCAGGTAGATATTCCATTGCGGGCTATTTTTGAACACCCCACGGTAGAAGGGGTGGCGCAACGTATTCAGGAACAGCGCCGTCAACAGGTCGGATTGGATATTGCCCCTATTGAACCCGTGCCCCGGACGGACAAAATGCCGCTTTCATATTCCCAACAGCGGTTGTGGTTTTTGCAACAGTTAAATCCGGACAGCGCGGCGTATAACATTCCGGTTGCCATCCGTATCCGGGGTGGGGTGGACCTCCCCCTGCTCCGGCAAAGCGTTCAGGCAGTTGTCGAACGTCATGAAATTTTGCGAACAGAAATCAAAACGGATAATGGAATACCGTACCAAACAATACGGAAGACCATACCGGTGGAGATACCGGAGGTGGACCTCAGTGGAATCCCCCGGGAGCAGCAACAACAGGAAATTGAGCGCTTGATTCGGGAAGAAGCATCCCGACCTTTTGATATTTCTCGTGCTCCCTTATTTCGATTAAAATGCATCCGGGTAGGCAAGGACGACCAGGTGATTTCGTTTGTGATTCATCACATTATTTCCGATGGGTGGTCTTCCGGAATTTTCATCCGGGAGTTGACGGAAAATTATTTTGCGTTGCGTCAGGGTGGCACCGTGCATCGCCCGCCGTTGAATATCCAGTATGCCGATTTTGCCGCCTGGCAAATTGAATGGCTGGAAAGCGAGGCGTTCCAAAAGCAATTGCAATACTGGCTGGAAAAATTGGATGGCGTGCCGCCGGTTCTGGAATTACCCACCGATCGCCCCCGGCCGGCAAAACAAACGTTTCGCGGGGATGTGCTGACCTTCAAAATTGATCCGGCCCTGGTTGAAAAATTGCACCACATGGCGCAGGAAACTGGCACCACATTGTTCATGAACCTTCTGGCCGTTTTCGGAGTGTTGCTGTTCCGATATAGTCATCAAACGGATTTTGTGGTGGGGGTACCGGTGGCCAACCGTAATCGTCCGGAAATTGAGCCACTCATTGGGTTCTTTGTAAATACACTGGCACTTCGCCTTCAAATGAATCCGCGGATGAGCTACTCCGAATTTTTAAATACCGTTCGTCAAACCGCAATGGAAGCGGTGGACCACCAGGAAGTGCCTTTCGAAAAAATCGTCGATGCATTAAACATCCCCCGCGATGTAAGTCATTCCCCGCTTTTCCAGGTCATGTTTTCGTTAAATAATACCACCCTGGAACGTCAGCAAATTTCCGATGTTACCGTAGAACCGTTGCTGGTCCACAGTGGAACCGCCAAGTTCGATTTAACACTGGAAATGGTGGAGCGACCTGATGGGTTGGCCGGGATGTTTGAATACAACGTGGATTTGTTTGACCGACAGACCATTGAGCAAATGGTTAACCATTTTCAGCGCATTCTGGCCACAGTTTTAAACAATCCGTCGCAGCCCCTTGCGGAAATTCCGTTCCTTTCTGAGGAAGAGCGGCAGCGGGTCCTGGTGGATTGGAACGGACCGGTGCGGGAAATTGGGGGTCCCCGGACGCTGTTGACGCGATGGAACGACGTTGTGAAAAAGCATGGTTCGGAATCTGCGGTAGCGCTTCTGGATGGCTCTGACATTCTGGAACAGATGACCTTCGCGGAACTGGATGCCCGTGCCAATCAAATTGCCTGGTCTTTAATTCAGCAGGGGATTCAAAAGGAAGACCGGGTGGGGGTTTTGTTACCCCGTGGACTGGATTTAATTTCCGCATTGTTGGGGATATTAAAAAGCGGTGCCGCTTACGTGCCGCTGGATATTCGTTATCCCCTGGAACGGATTCAGTATATTTTGAACGATAGTGAAATTAACGTATTAATCACACGTTCGGAAGCCGCTACACAGCTTCCGTCTTTTGAAAATATACAGGTAGTTGCTCTGGACTCTTCGCCAGAGATGGGGACATATCCCACCCATGCACCTGAAATAGAAGTTGAACCGGAACAATTGGCTTACAGCATCTACACGTCCGGTTCCACCGGCCGGCCCAAAGGGACGTTAATTGAACACCGGCAATTAATGCACTACGTTGAATGGGCCTTGACGGAATATCCGTATTCTGTGGGCGATTTCGGAAGTGTGTTACATTCACCGGTGGCTTTTGATGCCACCATCACGGCGCTATTTCCTCCTTTACTGGCCGGTCGCCCGATTGCCATCATTCCTGAGACCGAGGACATTGGATTGTTAGCGACTGTTTTGCGTAAGTATCGATTTGGCGTGGTTAAAATTACCCCGGCCCATCTGGAAATATTAAATGCCCTGTTAACAGAAGGGCCATTGCCGGAGATTGGGGCACTGGTCATCGGGGGAGAACAGCTTACCCACAATCAAATCCAGATCTGGAAAGACACGGATGTACGGTTGTTTAATGAGTACGGCCCTACGGAAACGGTTGTCGGTTGTGTGGTGTACGAAGTCCCCCATACGCCGGGAACGGGTCCGGTACCCATTGGGCGGGGCATTACCAATACCCGGGTGTATGTGCTGGATGAACAGTTCAATCCGGTGCCACCGGGTGTAAAGGGAGAGTTGTACATTGGCGGCCCGGGTGTGGGCAGGGGATACTGGAACCGCCCCGACCTCACTGCCGAACGCTTTGTTCCCGATCCGTTTTCGGAAACTCCCGGCGCCCGTTTGTATCGGACCGGCGACACTGTACGCTATCGGCAGGATGGTCAGCTGGAATTCATCGGGCGGGTGGATGATCAATTGAAGATACGCGGGTACAGAATTGAGCCCGGTGAAATTGAAGCGGTCCTTTTGGAACACCCGGATATTCGCGAAGCGGCGGTTGTTGCCCATCCCACGGCCGGTGGGCATCTCCAACTGGTAGCCTATGTGGTTGCGGCGGAAAACGCGAGCCTGAATGTCGAGAATATTCGCGGGTATCTGGCCCAACAGTTGCCGGATTATATGATACCCGGTGTGATCATGGAACTGGATGCCCTGCCGTTAAATCCCCACGGCAAAGTGGACCGTCGCCGATTGCCCAAGCCGGAGACTACCGTTCATGCCAAAGAATATGTTGCCCCCCGCAATGAAGTGGAAGAAAAGCTGGCGGCTATCTGGAAAGAGGTTTTAAAAGTTGAACGGGTCGGAATTCGGGATAATTTCTTTGAACTGGGTGGCGACAGTATTTTGAGCATTCAGGCTATTGCCAGGGCGGGGCAACAGGGCTTACGGATTACGCCGGTTCAGATGTTTCAATATCAAACTATTGAGCAACTGGCAGCAGTAGTGGAAAAAGCAACGCCGATTGTGGCCGAGCAGGGCGTCATTACCGGGGAAGTTCCGTTAACGCCAATTCAGCACTGGTTTTTTGAACAGAAATTTAAGAAGAAACATCACTGGAACCAGTCCGTTCTGGTGCGGATAAACCGGCCGTTAGAAAAAGAATTATTAAAGGAAACGGTGCGGATTTTAACGGAACATCATGATATGCTACGGGCCCGGTTTTACCGCAAATCCACCGGATTACTGGTCCAGCATATTGAACCACCGGAGGGGATTGTTCCCTTCCATTTTGTTGATTTATCCCATAAAAGTGATGAAGAATTTAATGCGTACATTTTACGGGATACGCTGAATTTGAAATCCCATTTGAATTTAAAAAGCGGCCCGATGTTTCAGGTAGCGTATTTTGATGG
>WGBF01000129.1 GCA_015494485.1 bacterium
GGGTTGGCATGTTGCGGGGGTAAACCCGGCACACATCTCCAATTGCTGCGGATGGGCCAATGGACTCAATCAGCAACCCGACGACCTGAACCACTTTGCCATAGGCACGCACAACATTCAGTCCGTCCACCGCATTTGCCAGGTATTGTAATTTTTCCGAAAAATTCATAGTGCCGCCGCCAGCTTACGAAGTTGCTTGACCAGTTCATTAACCTGCGTTTCAATGCGGGCATCCAGCTTACCCAGATCGGTTTCCACCAGGCATCCACCCCGCGTAATGGTTTCATCCGCCACAAACCCAATTTCCTTCAGGTCCGGAAAGTTCTTGCGGAGTTCCGGTTCAATGGATTGCAGGGTGTTTAAATCCTCCGGGTGGACCAGAATTTTAATCCGGCCACTTACCTGGGCTTCGTGAAGAATTTTATTCAGCGTTTCCCGGATAAGGGCTTCCTGCTGTTCAGCCAGCGGTCCTACAATGCGCTCTGCAATTTTAAAAATCACCTGGAGCACAAATTGCTCGTTGGTCTGGAAAAATGTTTCCTGCTGCTGTTGAAGTGCTTCCACCACGGATTGCGCCATTTGAACCGCCTCCCCCAATTCCGCTTCCGCAGCCCGAAAGCCTTCCAGTTTTCCTTCTTCCAATCCCCGTTTGTACGCAAAATCCAGTTCCTGCTGAAATTCACTCTGGGATATCTGCAGGAGGTCCTCCTGAGGCGGTTCGGGGGCATCCGTCTGGGGTGGGGCATCCACCAGGGCGGTATTTTCCGGCGGGATAACCGGTTCGTCCCCTTCTGCCTCCACCGGGATGCGAACAACCTGCTTAATCGGTTTGCGAACTTTGATGATTCGTTTATACGACGATGGCATCTTCATCACCCCGACCGGCAATAATAATTTCACCTTCTTCTTCAAGCTGCTTGACCACTTCGATAATCCGCCGCTGGGCTTCTTCCACTTCCTTCAGGCGTACCGGACCCATAACCTCCAGGTCCTCCCGCAACAATTGAGCGGCCCGTTCGGACATATTCTTGAAAATCTTTTCCTTGATCTCCTCGTCCGCAGCTTTGAGGGCCAGGGCCAGGTCTTTTTTGTCCACATTTTTGAGCACCCGCTGGATACCGCGGTCGTCCAGCAACACCAGATCCTCGAACACAAACATCTGGCTTTTCACTTCGGACGCCAATTCGGGATCCATTTCTTCCAATTTGGAAAGGATGGACCGTTCCGTCATCTTGTTGGCTTTGTTCAAAATTTCCGCCAGTGCGGAAGCACCACCGGTCTTGCTCATGTCTTCGGAAATCACACTTTCTGCCAGTTGTTCCACAACTTCTTCAATGTCTTTCAACAAATTGGGGGAGACTTTCCCCAGGGTGGCAATTCGGTAGGCCACATCCACCCGCAATTCCTCCGGAAACTCTGCCAGCACATCGGCGGTTTGCTCCGGCGTTAAATAGGACAAAATCAACGCAATGGTCTGAGGATGTTCCTTTATCAGGAAATTGACCAGCTGGTTGGAATCGGCTTTCTGGAGGGTAACAAAGCCACTGATTTTCATGCTGCTGCGAATTTTCTCGATGAGTTCTTTGGCAACCGATGGCCCGAATGCTTTTTCCAGCACGCTTTCGGCAAAATCGACCCCTCCGCTGGCCACATATTCCTGGGCCTGAATGAGCTTGTAAAATTCTTCAATGACACTGTCGATTAAACTGGAGCGAATCACATCCAGCCGGGCAATTTCCAGACTGATTTTTTCAATCTCGTTTTTATTTAAATTCTTGAATATTTCGGCCGCCGTTTCTACATCCAGCGAAACCATTAAGATCGCTGCCTTCTGACGACCGGTCAGCTGGTTTACGTCCGTTATTTGTGCCATTGAACTGACATCCGGGGCAATCGCTGTGCTTGCCATTATTCAGCATCCTCCATTAACCAGATTTTTAACAAATTGGTTGCGGTTTCTGGATTTTCTTTAATATATGACCGAATTTTTTCATTAAACTCATTCACCTTGTGCACATCCTTAAAGAAATCTTCTGAACTAATCATGGTGTCTTCTTCGCTGGTAGTGGCAAGCGGTCTTTTTCCGGATTCCAGCGCTTGTGGAGATTCAGCACCCGCAACGCCCGAAGGTAAAGCAGGTAACAACTCGTCTTCGCCTTTTAACACCCGCAGTTGGGTTTGCAGGGCGTCATTGCGTTCTTTCACCTGTTTAAACAGGGATTGCATGATGACCATTGCCCCAATAATCGCCAGGAATATCAGTACTTTCTCGATGATATTGGGAATGCTCCAGGGATTTTCTTCATCCAGGTTGTACAATTCCTCATCGGCAGTGGGCAAACTGAAATCCACATTGTTTACACTAATTTCATCTCCGCGCTCTTCCTGGAATCCTACCGCCCGTTTGACGATGTCCTCCACCACTGTCAATTCCTGGGGATCCCGCGGAACACTCTTAATCTCCGTGTCCCCATCGGTGTTTTCTACTTTTTCCTTTTTATTGTTTATCAACACCGCTACCGACAGGTGTTGAATATTGCCAACACTTTCCACCACCTGCTGAAGCGTGCGATTGATTTCGTAATTGGTTATCGTATTGGTGGATTTGGCAGCTACGGCACCGCCACCATTGCCATTCGCCTGGTTACCGCTGGGGGTAACCTGCTCATTAATTTCTTCGCTTCGCACCACTGCATTGTCGGGGTCGTATTGTTCAATGGTTTTCTTCACTTGATTAAAATCCAGATCCGCATTCACCCGAACGATGGCATTACCGGGGCCAAACACCCGGTCCAGCATGCTCTGGGCTTTCTGGGTTAAATAATCTTCCACTTTTTTGCGAAAATCCAGCTGGGTGGCGCTCATCGTCAGCAGGTCATCCGGATTATTGTTGTTGGAAAGGATTCGCCCCCGGGTGTCCACGATGGTCACATTTTCCGGCTCCAGCCCTTCCACGCTGCTGGCCACCAGATGGGCAATGCCGTTTACTTTAGCCGGGCTCAATGACCGCGCCCGATTTAATTTCAGGATTACCGAGGCCGTGGGCTGTTTCTGGTCTTCCTGAAACAGGCGGGTTTCCGGAATGACAATGTGAACCCGCGCCTTTTCCACCGCATCGATTTCTTCAATGGTACGGGTAAGTTCACCTTCCAGCGCCCGCCGGTAATTTAATTTTTGCAGAAAATCTGTCATGCCAATGTTGGATTTGTCAAATATTTCGTACCCAATTACCCCTTCTTCCGGCAACCCCATACTGGCAAACTCCAGGCGCAATTCGTACACTTTTCCGGAAGGAACCAGAATGGTTTTGCCCCCTTCTTCCAGACGAAAATCGATTTTCTTTTCTTTCAACTTGTCAATGATTTCCGCAGCGTCTTTTTTGGATAGGTCGGCAAATAAGATGTCGTAGGAAGGGCGACCGGTCCACACCAACAATACAATAATCAGCGCCAGGGCTACCGAAATGGCCCCGATGAGCAGCAATTTTTGGGAAGGGGACAGATTTACGAAAAATGTTTGTAATTGGTATCGAAAACGGTTAACAGCTTCTCCCATGGATTGACATCCTTGTTAATTCGGTTTCACGTCCTCGTATGCTGGTTCAGTTTAAACCTGCATGCGCATAATTTCTTTGTAAGCATCCACCATTTTATTGCGGATTTCCAGCATTAACTCCAGCGCAACACGCGCCTTTTCCGTGGCAATCATGACTTGATGTAAATCGGTTATCTCCCCGGTAACAAATTGTTGGGTTGTTTCGCTGGCTTCCTCCTGCAGCGCGTTCACCTGTTGAATGGCTTCCTTCAGAGTATCTTTAAATGAGGGGTCATTATTCTTTCCCTCGGTTTTGAGGGATGGAAACGCCGGAAATTGTTTTTCAACATCAATTTTATGAATCATCGCTTCACCCCTTCATATCAATAATTTTACCTTTTTCGGGAATCGATTTGTTTTGCTGTTGCATGTAGGTTTCCAGCTGACGCTGTTGTGCCGGAAACAATTTCGCAAAAAAGGCTTGTTCTTTTTTGGTTAGCCCCACTTTGGGTTGATAATCCCGGGGGATATTTTTGTGTCCGCGGGTACGGGGTTCCGGAGCCTGGGGCCGGGTTTCCCGTACCGTAGGCGATTTTGGTGCCTGCTGAACGGTGCCACTCTGGTAAATCCGATTCAAACTTTCCTGAATTTTCATTGGCTACACCTCATTAAATATTCAATGATTCATTGGCAATGCGCTTGGCGGTTTCGATGCTGGTCAAATTGGCTTCATAACTTCGGGAAGCGGATATCATCTCCACCATTTCGGATACCATATTAATGTTCGGATAATATACATACCCTTCCGCATCGGCGTCTGGATGTTCGGGATCGTACACCCGGCGATAATCCGTTTGGTCATCCTGAACGTATGCCTCCACGCCGTCGGTGTTGTTGGAGAATACGCGGACTACCTTTTTGAACGGAAAATGCCGGCGATCGGTGATTTCCAGGCGGGTACGGCTTTCCCGCAATACCTTTTCAAAAGCCGGAATTTTTTGCGCTTCGAACACCACCATCTTCCGCCGATAGGGTGTTCCTTCCTCCGTACGGGTGGTATTGACATTGGCAATATTGGATGCGATGGCATCCAACTTTTTCCGCTGTGCGGTGAGTCCGCTGGCGCTAATATTCAGCGCCGTAAATAACGACTCAATGGGGGGCATGGGTAACCTCCTTGTTCTTATTGATCAAATCGTCCCTTTATGCTGGCACGCAGGGCACCGAAATTCTTTGCCAGCAGCCGTGCACCGTAAACAAAACGGATTTCGTTTTTAACCTGCTCAACAATTTCCTGGTCAATGTTTACATTGTTGGCACCGCTGTGGAGAATGGTGCTGTCGTCTTCTTCCAGCGTGGGTCGAACTTCCTGCACACGCTGCCGTCCCACGGGTAAATGATGTTCATTGGTACGCAAGCCGGAAAGGGTTTTGTCTACTGCGTCCTGGAGCTTCTCCTCAAAGGTTACAAATTTGCGTTTGTAACCCGGCGTATTCACATTGGCGATATTGCTGGCAATGGCTTTACTGCGGAGTGAATACACATCCAGTGCTTTACTCAGCAACGGCACATTGGTTTGCCGTAAAATAAAATTTTTAATCATCGAGCCACATCCTTGCTAACGTATTGCACCTTCTTTTTTGCAATGGTTGTGCCACTTTGCGGGCAAGGGAGGCATTTTCCGGGACTAACCTGTTATTTTTTAACAAGAAAAAATCTTTCGTCGCCAACCAGCACAGGTTCTGTTAGCCCCAAAAGTGTCTGATTTTAAATCAACAACTGTTCTGATTTTCGGCAATGTCCACATTTTCGAACAGCGATTTCTTTTTTGGGGAACCAAACCGAATGAATCATGCTTATATTTTACGGCTGAATTAAAATGGTCAAACGGCACAACATTGATGGTCAAGTTATCTGCCCGCATTTTTGGGCTCCCGGAATTTGAAACATTACACCAGGAAGTCATGCGCCGCTCCGTGGTAAAGATGCGGGGCGTTTACGGTTCGTTTGCTGCCTTTATCACCCTCTTTCTCCACCAGACGTTTGAAGCACCCGTTCTGGCCATTCTGCCTGACAACGAAAGTGCTGAAAAGTTAACCGATGACCTGCAAACCTTAACCACGCCGGCAACAAGCGCCTTCCTTCCGGCAGACGAGGTGGTTCCCTTTGACCGGGGCTTATTTACCCCGGCATTGTACAGCCAGCGCTTAAATGCCTTAACGAATATTCTGGAAGGCAAATCCCGGATTCTGGTTGTCTCCCCTCAGGCCCTAATCCGCCGGGTAGAAGCACCTTCCACGTTGCAAAAAAATCTCCTCCGCCTGAACGTCGGGGAAGAAATGGACCGTGATTTACTCATTGAATGGCTGGCAGAAGAAGGTTACGAACGGCGCCATACCATCGAAGAAATTGGCCAATTCAGCGTCCGCGGCGGTATTGTGGATGTGTTTTCCTACGAATCGGACGTGCCCTACCGCATTGAGTTCTTTGACGACACCATTGAGTCCATCCGGGAATTTGATGTGCTGTCCCAGCTTTCGCTGCGGGAAGTGCAGAGCGTTCGGCTTTTGGGCAAAACACCGGCTACCCGTGCCAGTGCCACCCTGCTGGATTACTTTCCGGACCACGCTCTGGTCGTCTGGTTTGATGTGGAAGCCGGCCAGAACGCAATCCGCCGCTGGTGGGAGGACGTGGAACAGCGTTTCCCCCAGGTGAAGGAAGAACTTCAGCTTTCCGCTCCGGAAGAACGTTACCTGCTGCCCGACGAGGTAACCGAACGCCTCAAACCGTTTCGGCAGATTATTTCCGGGCGTCTGGGTGCGCGGGAGGCATATCACGTTCATTTCCGGGTAAACCCGGCACCCGAATTCAAGGGGAACATTAAACTTTTTGCA
>WGBF01000130.1 GCA_015494485.1 bacterium
ATACATTGGAGGTGCCAATACAGCCGGCAATGTAGGCTGCTCGGGCCGCCAGAATACTGGCTTCCGGTCCGTGGGCCCGACGACTGCCGAACTCCATGACGGTACGCTGTTTGCCGTCGCTGATGGCGGCATGCACGACCCGTGCGGCTTTGCTGGCAACCATGCTCTGAAAATTGAACATGGAAAGGAGAAACGTTTCCATGATTTGGGCTTCCAGAATCGGAGCCGTAACGCGGAAGATAGGTTCTCCCGGGAAGAAAATTTGCCCTTCGGGCATGGCCCATACGTCGCCGTCAAAACGGAAGTTTAACAAATAATCAAAAAATTCATCGCTCACGTGTTTAAATACCGGTAAACTGCGAAGATAGGCAACATCATCTTCCGTAAATGTTAAATTGAGCACATATTCCAGAACCTGCTGCAACCCGGCTGCCACCAGAAACGAACGATTTGGTGGCATCTCCCGGACGAACACCTCAAAAGTTGAGATGGGATTGTAGTGATTCTCAAAGTACCCCGCTGCCATGGTGAGTTCGTATAAATCAACCAGCAGGTTTTGCGGATAAAGCGGTTGTTGTAACGTATTCGGCATCGTTTCCCATTCCTTCTTCCAATTCGCCCAAAAATACAGTAAAAAATGATCTGTTACAAGCGAATTGCAGGAACATTTTCGGGATTGGTTTTGACCGATATGCCTCTACCATGTATATTCCACGGAAACCGAAGAACCGAAGGACGAAGCACTGAGGGCTTATGAAAATTCACGCACAGGTACAACAGGAAATTGAGACCATTCTCCGCTCGTGGGATGGACAACGGTTTTATTGGATTCATTTGAAAGGGGATACCGGAGCTGGTACCAGCACTTTGTTGAAAAATATCGTTGAACATGCCCGGGAGTTTGCCTTTCCAATCGTTCGGGTTTCCGCACCGGTGTGGCTGGGGTATGAAGATGAGGTTGCCCGCTGGTTTGTGCAGAAACTTTTTTCTTCCGTAGGGGAATCCCACTCAACGTTTGAAAAGCTGCCAGCCGTTTACCGCCAATGGGTGGCGGCTACCCTAAAATCAGTCGAAAAAAAACGGGGGAATTTCTCCACTCAACTTCAAAAAGATTTCCGGTATCTTCTGCGGTGGGGGCTCCGGCACTTTCCGGTTATTTTTATTCTGGATGATATGGACCCGCTGACAACGCACGGCGCTTTTCGCCGCTGGCAGCCCTGGTTTGAGGTATTCCGGCAGCGAAATGTGCTTTTCTTTACGGCAGGTCACCGGGTGCCCCGGTTTAATGACCGCCATCCCGATTACGTGTTTACGCTGCCCGGCATTACCATGAAAGGTGCCATTACATTTTTGCAACAAAAATATCAGGTCCCGGAGTTAATTGCCCGGATGATGGTGAATCAATTGTATTTAAAAAGCGAAGGGAACTTGCAAAAACTGCACTGGCTGGCACGCACGTTTTTTGGTGATGTGTTAACCCTGCCACCGAAAAAAATGAAACCGGAACTTTTCCAGCGCAAAGTTCAGCAGCCGGGGTCTCCTCAAATTTTGCTGAAAGCCATTATGGAACAACTCACGTTGCCCCAGCAACAAATTCTGGGATTTTTTAGTCGTCTGGATGTGCCGCTTCTGAAAAAACATACCGACAGTATTTTAAAACAGGCAGGCTTTTCCAGAAAAGATGTGCAGTTTTTGGTAAATGAACATTTTCTGGAAACCGAAACGCTGAATAATCAACCCCTCTATTTCTTAAAAAACAGCCCTTTAAAAGAATTTTTAAAGCAACACGTCACCTCCGAATTGTTACTCCCGTTTCAGGATAGCCTGCGCGCACTGGTCCAACGAAACAACTGGAACATTGCTGCAGGGTTCTACCGTGTTCTTCTGGATGGCGGTTTCCTGAACGGGGCGGTTGAAGTCGCTTACTACGAAGCGCGGGTGCTGGCTAAAGTGCACCAGTGGGAACGTGCCCGGGAGTTTTTGCATTTTTTGCGTCGGAATTTGTCCAATTCGGTGTTAAGCCCGTCTCAGCGACTGGATGTGTTGCGCTGGCTGGCCCACTTGTACGATGCCAGCGGACTCACCGAAAATTATTTTGAAATGTTGCGGGAATATCGCGACCACCTCACCCAAAAGGATGCCCGGGAATACCTCCACGTCAGTCTGGAAATGGCGGATGCCCTGTTGCGCATGGATGCACTGGGGGAAGCCCGGTATTTTCTTCGGGAAGCGCGGGCTAAAAAAGTTGCCGATCCGGGAGTGCGCTTTCAGGCCAAACTGTTATCCGGGGACCTGGAGCGGTATCTGGGGCATCCGGAATATGCCTACCATCAATATCACGAAGCATTAACACTACTGGAGCGGGTTAAAGATGCACCGCAGAAAGTGTGGGGGCTTTACCGTCGGTTTAAAGCCATTCAGGAGGAGGGCGTGGCAATTCCCGATTGGGAGCGCATCGTGGAAACGCTTCTTCCGGTAGCCCGGCGGAATCCAGAGGTGTACGTTCGGATTCAACTGGAACGCATTCGGGCGCGGATGCAGGAAAGTAATTACCTGGAAGCACTTCGGGTAGCGATGACGACCTATCGGCAATCCCGCTGGCATGTGTTCCCCGATACCCTTCAATCCCTGGACAAATTGCTGGGGGAACTGTACGGAGCCGTGGGAAAATGGACGCTGGCGGCCTACCATTTACGTCGCGCATTGCACACCGTGGAATTTGCTGCAGATGCGGCATTGCCGGATGATGTCCGAATTGCCCTGGGGGTGGTGTATAAAGAAACAGCCCGCTACCGGGATGCCCTGGACGTGTTCCAGCAGGTCCATGAGGATGCCGGACTTCGCAATGATTTTTCCCGCTTCGTTGAAGCAAAATTGCATCTGGCCCATGTGCACATTTTAACCCACAATAAGTTTAAAGCACTGGACTACATTCGCAGCAGCCTGCGGATGGAAGATTCCCTGCGGGACGCAACGCTGATGCTTACCGCCAAATTGCTGGCCCTTTCGCTGGAAATCCAACAGCGCAATTGGACCCGCGCCGCTACTTTACTGGAGGATGCCAGACAACTGGCCTGGCAAACAGAAAATCCTCTGGATGTTTTGAATCTTCAATTTTATGAAATTCAGTATGCGCTGGGCTCCGGAACGGTTGAGCAGCTGCCGCAGCTTCTGGAAACGTTCACTGAGAAAAGCGCCGGACTAACCAAATTTACCATTCTGGCCCACTGGTTAAGGGGAAAATGGCTGGCCCGGCAACACCACTACCAAAACGCGGTGGACGAATTGCGTACCGCCTTGCAGTGTGCGAATCGGTATGGTATGGTCCATCTGGCATTTCAAATTGTGCTGGACGTTCTGGAATTGCCCCCAATATATGTGGACGTGAAATTACCGGCAGCAGAGGAAATTTACAACCAGTTGATGGCTGCCATTGGGGATGAAATTTTACGCCGGCAAATTCAGGAATCCGATGAAGGAGAACGCTGGATAAACATATTAAAACCGGAAAAAAATCATCAAGAGGAAAGGGGAGGCCATGTACATTGAACAAAAAACATTTACCCGTATTTCATTAAAC
>WGBF01000131.1 GCA_015494485.1 bacterium
ATTAATTCACGTTTTTTCGGTTCGTCTGTTTTACTCCACGCCCCGCAGGGCCACCACATCGTACAGGGTAATGATGCGTGCAATTTCAGTCGGAGCGGCCCACAATTCCACCCGCAAGCTGTCCGGTGCCGGGGTGGGCAACTGGAAAGCGCGCACGTACTGTTTCCATTTTTCTTCGGCAGTGGTGCGCACTTCAACCAGCGTTTGCGTTGTATCGGGATAAATACCAATCACTTTGCCATAGCTTCCCGTTACCTGATTGTTGGCCCAGAAGGAAAATTGAAAATCCCGCATGTTCGGCGGTGTGGGAATGGTTTGGGAAATGTAAACAGTGGGTGGCGCCCAGCTGGAGGGCAGGCTAACGCTCCATTCTCCGCCACCCTCCGGGGCATCTTTGGCAAACTGGAATCCGGGGTAATTGTGAATTTTCCAGAAAGCGCTGCTGCTGTTGCCATTTTCTTCAAAGGACGGATTCTGCAACAGGTTGTCCCCGTACACAGTGTTTAGCACACCCGTTTGGGTTCTACAGGTTAACAAGGTCATGCCCAAAACGAACAAGACAATAAACCCGGTTTTCTTTCCATATGGCATCATAAATTCTCCCAACGTTGTATTTGGCCTTAATTTAATACCTTTCTTCGTTGGATATGTGACCAATCGTATTTTTTCAAAAGCCCACCTTTTTTCGTTTTCATTAAAAAATGTCGATTCTCAAAAAAAGTGTTGACTCTGTACTAATGTACAGGGTTTATATTATCCATGCGTTTTAAAAAAGAATGAATTTTTAGGAAACTCAGTACCATAGTACGGAGCGTAAGAGGTGTTATGAACGGATTAACAATTGGACAACTGGCGAAAAAAGTCGGCGTAAATATTGAAACGGTGCGGTTTTATGAACGAAAAGGCTTGTTGCCTCCCCCAAAGCGGCGGGAATCCGGCTACCGCATTTATGGAGAGGAAGATGTGCGACGGCTGCAATTTATTCGGCATGCCAAAGAACTGGGATTTTCGCTCAAAGAAATTCAGGAGTTGCTGGAACTGCGGGTAGATCCTGATACCACCTGCGATGATGTGCGTCGCAAAGCGGAACAGAAGATTGCCGATATCGAACGCCGCATTCAGGAGTTGCAGCGGGTACGCAAGGCCCTGCAATCATTAGCGGCGGCGTGTATTGGCCATGGGCCGGAAGGGGATTGTCCTTTTCTGGAAGCCCTGGAAGCAGTAGACAACGGAACGTAAAAAACTAAATATAAAGGAGTGAACGATGAGTAGCCAATTATCCAATACACCGGAAAAGAAAACCCGCGTGGGTCTGCTGGGTGCCGTCATCGGTGCAGTAGCCGCATCCATTTGCTGTGTGGGACCGTTAGTCCTGCTTGCATTGGGAGTAGGGGGTGCCTGGGTAAGTTCCTTAACTGTTCTGGAACCATACCGGCCGTTCTTGATACTGATTACCCTGTCCTTTCTGGGATACGCCTTTTATCGGGTGTACCGGAAACCGGAGGCAGAGGAATGCGAAGACGGCAGCTACTGTGCCAATCCCAAGTCCGACCGCATCAATAAAATTTCCCTGTGGATTGTTACGGTACTGGTGCTGGGCCTGATTGCCTTTCCATACGTGGTGCCGACCGGCACAGCAGCATCTTCTTCCCAGCAAACAAGTCAGCCCCAGCAACCGGTTCACACCAAACAGGTAGTGTTAAAAGTGGACGGCATGACCTGCAATGGTTGTGTGTTAACCGTAAATAAAAGCCTGAAGAAGTTGCCGGGTGTGCTCAACGCCAGTATTACCCTGAAACCACCCCGCGCGACAGTGGAATATGACCCCACCAAGGTTACACCGGAACAGATGATTCGGGCGACAACGGATGCGGGATATCCGGCTTCCGTACTGGAAACAGAAGGGGAAACGCCATGAAACCAACCAAGACTATTGAATTTAAGATTGAGGGAATGACCTGCAACGGGTGCGCGACAACCATCTCCCGTTTATTGGAACGGGATGGCGTGCTGCAGAAAGAAGTCAGTTATCCGGAAGGAAGGGCGCGTCTGGTTATTGACCCCAACCGGGTGACGCCGGAATCGCTGGCGGAAGTGATTAACCAAACCGGTCATTACCGGGTGGTGGATATCCGGGAAGAAGAAGGAGAGACCGGCGTCAGTACCAATGGTGCCTTTCATTTGATCGTTGTCGGGGGCGGATCCGCAGCCTTTGCAGCCGCCATTCGGGCGGAAGAGCTGGGCGCCACGGTGACCATGATTAATAAGGGACTGCCCATTGGCGGCACCTGCGTAAATGTGGGATGCGTGCCGTCCAAGAATTTAATTCGTGCGGCGGAAGCATTTCATTGTGCCAATCATCCCCGATTTCCGGGTATTGAAGGCCGGGCAACACTAACAAGTTTCAAAACAGTGGTTGAACAAAAACGTCAGTTAGTCAGCAGCCTGCGGCAGCAAAAATATATTGACGTATTGGAATGGCACCCCAATATTCGCTTTGTGGAAGGCTATGGTAAAATTGTGGATTCCCGAACGGTGGATGTGGAAGGGCAAACCATTACGGGCGATGCAATACTTATTGCCACCGGCGCCCGCCCTAACGTGCCGCCCATTCCCGGACTGGATACGGTGGACTATTTAACCAACGAAACCGCGTTTGAGCTGGAGTCCCTTCCGAAATCGATGGTGGTCATCGGAGGCCGTTATGTGGCACTGGAAACCGCCCAGATGTTTTCCCGCTTCGGGGTAGACGTAACAATTTTGCAACGCTCAGACCGGGTTCTTCCCACCGAACATGTGGATGTTACCGAGGCCATCACCCACTATCTGGAAGAAGAAGGCATTGCCATTCACACGGGCGTTCGGATTCACCAGGTGGAAAAAAGCCCGGATGGCGTGACCATAACTTTTGAGAAACAGGGGGCTCGCCAGACGCTGACGGCCGAAAAAATTCTGGTGGCTACCGGAAGGCGGCCCAATACCGATGGAATGGGTCTGGAAACGGTCGGTGTGAAATTAACGGACAATGGAGCCATTCAGGTGGATGATACACTGCAGACTACCGTTCCCGGTATTTATGCTGCCGGTGACGTGCTGGGCGAAAACATGTTTGTGTACACCGCCGCCTATGAGGGAAAACTGGCTGCAGAAAATGCTATTACAGGAGCAGGCAAACGCCGCGATTATTCAGCTCTGCCGTGGGTTATATTTACCGACCCGCAGGTTGCCGGCGTTGGATTGGATGAACTGCAGGCACGGGAGCAGGGCATCGATGTGGATACGGCGACGCTGCCATTGAGCGAAGTGCCCCGTGCTCTGGCCGCCCGCGATACCCGGGGATTTATTAAGCTCATCCGCGACCGCCAGAGCGACATGCTGGTGGGTGCCCGAATTGTTGCCCCGGAAGGGAGTGAGTTGCTGATGGAAGTGGCAATGGCCATAAAATACAACATTCCGGTGGAATCTCTCAAAGACATGTTCCATCCCTATTTGACCCTTTCGGAGGGGATTAAGCTGGCTGCCATTACCTTCACCAAAGACGTGCATGAATTAAGCTGCTGTGCGACATAATAAGCGAATGATGGATTCCCGGGGGTTTCTGCCCCGGGAATTCTATTTTGTAAGCCCTCTTACATTTTAATAACCTGTAGTTGGGTAGATTCTTACTATTAAACGGTTTACAGCGTCTTTAAAAAATGCGTTGTGAGAAAACGTGGCCGTCAATGGTTACCCTGTTCAAACGTGCAGAAGAGTGAAGTTTTCGACTATCCAGGGGTTTCATTGATTAAATG
>WGBF01000132.1 GCA_015494485.1 bacterium
ACATAGACTCTCACTCATTGTCTCTACCACTTCTCAGGATAGCTACCGTAATAGAAGCATTTTACGAACAACCTGTAGCCCACCTGATTTTAAAACGGCAAAATAAAAACCGGAAGCGACCGGTTCTTGTTGATCGCTTACCCCATTCCACAATATTCGATAGGAACCGGGCGTTAAGAAACGATTGATGAGTCGACGAACAAGGCGACCGTTTGTGTCAAAAATATTTAATTGCACCTCGCCCTGATGAACTGTTTTAAACGAGATAATTGTCTGCGGATTAAATGGATTCGGATAATTTGTTAACCTGAATTCTTCCGGTAATGTTGGCTTATTGGCTTCGGGAATCAGGCTGCTAACCGTCCCAATCGAGGAGAGATTCAGATCGTCTACAAAAAAATCTCCTGTAAAACCACCGGATGTTTGCACAAAGAAAAGGGCTTCCTGTAGGTTGCCTTCCCAGGATAGTTGTAATGTATCCCCGATAAAATGCCATCCGGAAGCATCCATACTGTCAATCACACCGATATGATGCTGCTGATTCCCGTAGGTCAGGCGAACTTTTATTTTACCGAGAACAGTAGTATCCGTCTGAGAGCGAAAATACCCGGAGAGTATATATTTACCCGGGCCGCGGGTTTGTAAGGCAACGGTTACATCCTGATATAGTCCAGCCAGGTCATTTGTCCGCCCCACAATTTTAAGGGCATGCTCCCCGGAATGAACAGGAGTATCTACAACCGCCAAAATACTTTGTTTACGCTGCCAATCGGTGGTTCCGAATTCAAACCCGGGGTTTTTTAAAAGATTTTGCCCATCCAGTAGTTGCCTTTTCTTTTTTAAGTCTTCAAAATACTGTCTTAAAATCTGCCGAAATTGGTTTACCAACTCCCTGTATTCCGGCAGTGGTGCCAGACTAACTGTTTCCAGCGGATCAGTCTGGTAATCGTATAATTCATTTGCCACTACATTGGTTGTATCGTAAACCAGTGTCTCCCGAATGCTTTGTTTCAGCCATTCTACATACCGGTACCGTTTGGTGCGGATAGCATACCCTTCTACTTTTATGCCGTTGGCGTTACGGTGGTATTGGCTCACCGCATATTGTTTTACTTCTACTGAAGGATCCCGGAGTGCTGGCACCAGGCTTACGCCGTCCAGACTGTCCGGTATCGGTAAGCCGGCTAATTCACAAAGGGTTGGGAACACATCAACAAACTCGGACATGGTGGTTGCCACCTGACCGCGAGGAAACCCCGGTGCTGAAATAATCAACGGTGCCCGGGTAGCCTGCTCGAAATTGGTGTGTTTCGCCCACATCAAATGATCCCCCAGATGCCACCCATGATCTCCCCACAAGACAACAATGGTGCTATCTGCTAAACCCAGTGAGTCGAGCCGGGCTAATAACTTTCCTACCAGACGATCGATATGAGTTACACAGGCATAGTAGCCGTTAATCAGTTCTCGTTGCTTATCGTCCGGAATTCGTCCCGTGTCGGGAATATCCACATAGTTGCGCAATTCCCATCCCGGTTGAAATGCAAACTCAGGGGCATTCAATGAATGTTGTTGAAAAGGTGCCAGGGGGATCTTATCGCGCGCATATCGGTTCCAATCTGCAGCAGGCGCTACAAAGGGCAAATGGGGTTTCTTAAATCCAACTGCCAGAAAAAATGGTTTATCCCCTTCTGCCAGTTCATCCAGCAACTGCAAACTAACGCTTAAAATATGTCCGTCCATGAATACACTGTCCGGTTCATCCACTATTTCTGTAGAAACCTTCTCAGTAGCATAAATCCAGCGATTCCCGCGAGCCGGTCTATAGGGCAACGACCAGGAAGGTGCATCGTGATCGGAATCAACGGATCGGGGATCAAACACTTTTCCCACTGCGGCAGTTTCATATCCATGTTCCCGGAAATACTGGGGTAGAGTCACAACATCAGGATTCTTATCACGGATCAGGGTCTTCAAATCCCATACCTGGGTACGATCCGGTCGCCAACCCGTCAATAAACTGGCGCGTGAGGGAGCGCATACTGCTTGCTGACAATAGTTATTGAAAAAAACGGTTCCCTGACTGGCAAGTGAATCGATATGTGGGGAAAATACCAATGTGTCCCCATAACATCCCAGGGTTGGCTTTAAATCGTCTACCGCAATAAATAATATATTACGGGGCGATTTACCGCTGGCTGCCCAAATTTTTAGCTGAAAAAACAGTAAAAATAGAATGAGAAAAAAAAGCTTGATCATAAATCAAAATCCTATTTTCAGCGGAGCAAAAACATCTTTCTTACTTTGACAAAATTTGGGGTTTTTAGAACCGCAAAATAACAACCACTGGAAACGAACTGTCCGAATTCGTTTTTGCCCTTCCAGGTGATTGTATGACTTCCGGCAGGGAGGGGTGCTTCAATTAGACGACGAACTAACCGACCCTGTAAATCGAACACACTTAAATCCACCTGTTCTGCAAACGGAAGCTGGAAACGAATGATGGTGCCCGAATTAAACGGATTTGGATGATTAGTTAATTCTATGCTTTCGGGTAAATTATTTGCAACATCGTTTTCGACAGCGGTGACTCCAGCAACGAAAACCAGACTCACATCATCAACCCAAAAATCCTGTAAATATCCATTTGCCGTCTGGACAAAAAAATTCGCGTCCTCTAAGGGGCTATCCCAATTCAGTAACAGCGTATCGGATATTAACGTCCAGGTGGTTGTATCCATTTTCCCCAGTGCACCAATATGGTGCTGGCTTCCCCCATACGTCAGTCGAACCTTAACCTTCCCGATTACACCGGTATCGGAAACCGCTTGAAAATATCCGGAAACGATATAGTAACCCGGTCCATGATCCAAAAGGGTTTGTTTAATATTCTGATAAATGCCAGACCAGGGTTTTACTCGATTATTAATTAAGAGAGCCTTTTGACCGGAATGTACCGGAGTATCTACAACAGTAACCGTTGTTTGCTTGATTTGCCAATCCTGCATTCCCATTTCAAAACCAGGATTCTGCAAAAGGTTATCGCCACCACTGTTTTGAAAAGAAAATTCAAGCCAATCAACCCCAACTCCACCACTCTTAGAACCTAACCGAAAGACATGTACCCCTTTTGTCAGATACAGGGAATCATTTAATTCTGTGAATTGAGACAATCCGCCGACTGAAAAACCAGAAAACGGCCCCAGGATTGAACTCCCATTAAAACGAAGATAAAGACTGGCTTGATCATTTTCGGCAGACGCCCGTAGCGTTATCTTATAAAATCCGCTGGAGTCAACCTGAAATGTGTATTCCGTCCATTCACCGGGCTGGTCAAATATGACCGCATAACCTTCTCCAAAAATGGTATCAATCTCAACGCCGGCCTGTAACCGATAATATCCCTTACTGTTCAGGGTATCTGAATCATTGTAAGCGATTCTCAACTCCCCCTTATCGAAATCCTCTGCCTGGATTACCCCTGGTACAATCCATGGGGAATTGTTAAACGGCTGTTGATTGGTGAGCACATTCAGCTGGGCTTCATCCCAAGCTCCGGGAAGTCGATAATAGGTAAACTTATTTGCTTTTGGACCGGCGTCCCAGACAGTGAAAGCAAATCCCCGTCGAATCGCTCCATTTGCTGCATAATCATACCAGGCTAATAACGATGGACGATCCGCATCCACACTGACCCCGAATTCACCCAGAAGGATGGGAATATTGTGTTGATCCGACCAATCCTTTACCACATCAAAATGGGCGTCCATGGTGGCTTTATCCTGTGCATTCCCCCAGGTTCCTTTTTTATCGTTA
>WGBF01000133.1 GCA_015494485.1 bacterium
GCATGTGGAGGGCAGTGCTTATCTTGCGGGCCATGTCTATTCCCGACGGCATGCCTTCCACATCGGCATACGCATCGGCGAAGGTCACCTGACGGGGGTCATCCGCACTAACTGACAGAATGGGATGCCAGCTAAAAACCGTAGCCCCCTCGCGGGAAAGTGGTTCCAGAACAGAGGAATCCAGCACCCCGGAGAGATGAAATACAAATTTGTGGGGCCAATCCACCGGGAAAGTCGCCAGTTGTGCTGCCACCTCTGCCACCGCATCATCCGGCACGGCAAGCCCAATCAGATCCACCGGTTCAATCATTTCTGGTTTTACGGAAGCAACCAGCGTTTGAGGGGGAAATAAACGTTGCAAAAACTGCCGACGTTGGGGCGAACGCACCACCAGCGCCTTTACCGGAAACCCGGCCTGTTGGAGTGCCCAGGCCAGTGCGGGGCCCATCCGCCCGCCGCCAATAACACACAAAGCCGGGCCATTGGCCAGAGGGTTAAAACTCATCGTCCGCTAAGGGTCTGTCCTTGGGGAAATACCGGCTGTACACCACGTCGCTAAATTCCAGGGCCTCTTTACTGTAGGGGTTAATGCCGGCTTCAAAAAAGTAATCGTCAATTAAGGAAGAAGCTTGTTTCCAGTCCGGAGTGCGATTCAGCAATTCAATGAATTCCACGTAACGGCCTTCATCTTTCCGAAACACCTTTTTAATGAATTTCTTCCGCTGCTTTTTGGAAATCATGGCATTCAGGTCTTCTAACTTCTCACCTTTAATTTTCTCTGCCACCACCTGGGCCAATTGTTCCGCCGCACCGGATGTCTCGCCAGCGGGGGAAACCACTTCTTCTTCCTCTTCCTCCTCCAGTTCCTCTTCGAACTCTTCTTCTACCTCCGGTTCCGGCGCCGGAATTTCCACCGTTTCGCTCACTTCAATAGACTCCACTTCAATTTCCGGGCGTTGTTCTTCGATATCGGCAATGGCTTCCACCGGCGATGGCGTTGTTGCTGCCGCTGCGCGCATTTCCACCAGGGCTTTTCCGCTGCGCAACATCTTTTCCAGGTCCTCCAGAGAAACTTCCAGGGTGCCCGCAGCCATTTCCGTTTCCACTATGCGACTGTAATCATTTAAGTTACGGTCCTCAAAGGCATCCTTTAAAATGGCCAGCGGAACGGTGTTGGTGGGCATTTCCCGTCCTTCATTTAGAAAATCCACGATGGTCTTGACCATCTGGAGAGTTGTTTCCACCGGTGAACGGCTAAACACCTGGTCATCAATGGCACGAATTAATTCTTCAAACTGAGGTTCCGAAATTTCCCGCAAATACTTGAGGTTAAAGTAGTCCGTCAGGGCATCTTTGTAATACGAAAACTTGTCGAAATATTTCAGCATGTCATACACTTCCATGGTGGTAATGACATGGCTGTCCTTAAATAAAAATTGAGTTAACGTACGATGGGGGGTAATGAGGTAGCGGGCTTCCAGCTTAATGGCCCGTTCCAGCAACCGGTTGAACACGGTAATGTGAAAGGTGGCGGTTTGTTTTAAAATGTCGAAAATTTTGTCAATCAGTACCCGCACTTCAGGCATTTCGTAATCGAATCGGTCGCTGGAGGAAAATTTTTCCGCTTCTTCACGCAACCACAATTCCACTTCCTGGTCAAAAAAATGCTTTACGGAATTGGGAATATTGCGCGTCATAATGTAGGCCAGCGGTATCTGGTCCATATTGGGTTGGACCACTTCGTTGCGGATGTTGCGGATAATATTCTCGATAATCTGGTCTAACATAATACTGCCTCAATGTTTTGCCGTTTCATTTCATAAATAATGGAAAAATTCTTTACGTATCGCAACCAAATTATTACTCTTGTTCGGCATTTTCCTGTCCGGCATTAAGGGTATCTTCAATTCCAAATGCCTGCAGAACCTCCCGGGCATGATTACTAACATCCACCTGTTCAAAAATGTGAATAACCGTGCCGGTTTCGTCAATTAAAAACGTCATTCGTTTGGGGAATAAAAAGCGGGTCAGCCCCCGGTACGCTCCGTACTGCTTTGCCACGGCTTTGGTGGTATCTGCCAGTAAAATGAACGGTAAATGGTATTTTTCGGCAAATTTTTTGTGGGACTCAGGGGAATCGTAACTAACACCCAATACTACAATATCGTGTTTTTCATACAGGTCGATGTTATCCCGAAAGTTACAGGCTTCTTTGGTGCACCCGGGGGTGTCGTCTTTGGGGTAAAAATACAACACCACCTTTTTTCCCCGAAACTCGCTGAGGCTACGGGGCTTCCCGTCCTGGTCCGCAAGGGTGAAATCCGGGGCGGTATCACCCACGGTCACGCCACTCTCTCCCGCAAATGCCAGCATGGGCATCAGCACGAACCCGGCCATTATTGTGGTAAACAACCAGTGATGTATGGATACCATGATTTTTTCCTCCGAATCATTTGGCAGGTAATTTCAGCATCAATAACACAGACAGGGTAATATGGAAGGTACGTACTGTTTAAAATGGTGGGCGGTAGTGGATTCGAACCACTGACCCCCTGCTTGTAAGGCAGGTGCTCTAGACCAGCTGAGCTAACCGCCCATCATTTATTTTCCGGATTGTTTTCCTTCTTGCTTATCCCCGGACATTATTCCGTAGGGGATAACAATTAAAAACGCCACCACCAGCAAAATCGGCGCCAACGTCCGCGATAAAAATGCATCCGGGTCGTCCGGAATGGCCATAACAATAAACCCGATTATTAAAATCAGGATTCCAACCCCAATAATGGCAAAATTCCGTTTTCCCAGTGGGAACCGAAACGCCGGTTTTTGTTCCCGAACTTTTTTCTTCTCTTTTACCCTGGCCATTCCTTAAATTCCTTAAAATGCACGGCAAATATAAGGGAGGCCGGTTGACAAAGCAAGCGGATTTCATTCTTGCCCGGGCGGAACGCCTAATTATTTTTACCGATCTGGATGCCACACTGCTGGACCACAATACCTATCGGTTTGATGCCGCCCGTCCGGCGCTGGAGCGTATCCGACAGGAAGCCATTCCGTTAATTCTAACATCCAGCAAAACTTTTGAGGAAATGGTGGAATGGCACCATCGGCTCCACCTGGATGTTCCGTTTATTTTTGAAAATGGCGGTGGCCTGGCGTTTCCCCTCCACATGGTTCCACCGGCTAAGGAAACAGTTCAGCATGGGGACTTTCGCATCCAGTTATTAAGTCCCCGGTACGAAGCGATTCTGACTGTATTATCGCCACTCAAAGACCGCTTCCGCTTCCGGGGCTTTGCGGACCTGACACCAGAAGCGATTGCCAAGGAAACCGGTCTTCCGGTACCGCTGGCCCGGAAAGCCAAAAAACGCCTCTGCTCTGAACCCATCATTTGGGAGGATACGTCCGATAAACTGGAAGCATTCCGGGCAGAGTTGGCCAAACATGGACTGCAAATCATAAAAGGGGGCCGCTTTTTCCACGTGCTGGGGAATCAGGCCAGTAAAGGAAAGGCTGTGACCATTATCCAACAGTATTTTCAGCAGACGGGGGGAAGATGGGCCAGTATTGGTGTGGGGGACAGCCCCAATGACCTTCCCATGCTGGAAGCGGTGGATATTCCGGTAGTGGTGCAACGACCAGACGGACGGTATTTGCAACCGTTGCCGAAGCATGCGGTTCGGGCAGAGGGCATTGGGCCGGTGGGGTGGAACCGTGCCATTCTTGCGCTAATTCAACGCTGGAAAACCCTTCAAAAACGAAATGAAAAGGAGTGATTCCATGGAAAAATTACGCGTTGCCAGTATATTGATATTTCTTGCCCTGTTTTCTTCCGCCGGGTCGCAAACAAGCTTTCCGTCGTATTACCAGAGGACCTCCTGGCTGGGAACACCGCCGGTTCTTTTAACCTACGGCA
>WGBF01000134.1 GCA_015494485.1 bacterium
GTGTTACTGAACCGCACCAATGAACAAAAGCGCAAGCTGCTGGAGCAACTGGACGAAGAAGCCCGCAAGCTGAGTATTCAGATTCAAAGCACCCCCATGGGGTTCCAGACCATTATTTTAAAAGAAGACGGAACGCCCCTGCCCCCGGAGGAATACGAAAAGCTTTCCGACGAAGAGAAAGAACGCATTCGGCAAAAAATTCAGCACATCGAAACGCGCATTGCCGAAACCATCCGTGCCCTGGCAAAACTGGACATGGAGGTAAACAAATCGCTGAATGTGCTCAATGAGCGGGTGGCATCGTTTGTGGTGGAACAGTACACCGGGGAATTGCTGGAAAAATACCAGCGGTTGCCGCATGTCATTCGTTATCTCAACGCCGTCATGCACGACATCATCAACAACATTCCGGAATTTTTAATGGAAATGGAGAAAGAGGAACAGAAGGTACCACCGCAGGAAACCGAACGGCGTTCCTATTTCCGTCGCTACAAGGTGAATGTTGTTGTGGACAACCGCCATCTTAAGGGCGCGCCGGTAATTTACGAAACCAATCCCATTTACAACAATTTGATTGGCCGCATTGAAAAGTTTGCCATTTTCGGCACCTATATTACCGATTTTACGTTGATTAAGGCCGGCAGCCTGCTAAAAGCAAACGGCGGCTTTTTAATTGTAGACGCGCTGAACCTGCTGCGGCAACCGTTTGTGTACGATGCCCTGAAGCGCGCCATTAAAAACCGGGAAATTCGCATTGAAGATGTGGCGGAGCTGTACGGATTCCTGTCGCCGGCCACCATCAAGCCCCAGCCTATTCCGCTGAATGTGAAGGTGGTTCTGATTGGTAATCGCATGATTTACAGCCTGCTGCGGGCCTACGACGAGGACTTCAGCAAAATCTTTAAAATCCGCGCCGATTTTGATTATGAAACGAAGGCATCGGAAGATACCGTATTTCAATATGCCCAATTCATTAAAAAAGTATCGGAAGAAGAGGGGTTGAAGCCTTTCCACCGGGAGGCGGTAAAAGAAATTATTAAATACGGCCATCGGCTGGTAGAAGACCAGGAAAAAATTTCCCTTCAATTTGGTCGCATTGTGAACTTGATTCGGGAAGCCCATTACTGGGCGGGTAAAAATGGTAACGGGGTCATTTCCGCCGAAGATGTGCAAAAAGCCATTCAGGAGTACGAATTCCGCCACAGCCTGGTGAAAGAAAAAATTCAGGAAATGATGGAACGGGATATTTACCGCATTCAGGTGGACGGGCAGGAAATTGGCCAGATTAACGGCCTGGCAGTATTAAACATGGGCGATTTTACCTTCGGTAAACCCAACCGGATTACCGCCAAAACCTACATCGGTAACGATAACATTGTCAACATCGAACGCAAGGCCAACCTGAGCGGCAAAATTCATGATAAGGGCGTTTACGTGTTCACCGGATTCTTCAACTCCAAATTTGGTACCCACATGCCGCTTTCCTTTTCCGCCAGCATTACCTTTGAGCAAAGCTATTCCTTAATCGACGGGGACAGCGCCTCTTCCACGGAGTTGTTTGCCCTGATTTCCAGTCTGGCCCAGGTGCCCATTAAACAGGGCATTGCCGTTACCGGTTCGGTAAACCAGAACGGGGAGATTCAGGCCATTGGCGGGGTGAATGAAAAAATCGAGGGGTTCTTCCAGGTGTGTAAAGCCAAAGGGTTGACGGGTGAACAGGGGGTAATTATCCCGTCCGCCAATGTGAAGCACTTGATGCTGAAGGATGAGGTGGTGGAAGCGGTGAAGGCTGAGCAGTTTCACATCTGGGCCATTGACACGGTGGAAGAAGGGCTGGAGATTTTAACCGGCATTCCGGCTGGGGAACGGGACAGCAAGGGGAAATTCCCCAAGGACACCATTTATTATCGGGTGGAACAACGCCTCATTGAACTGGCGCGCACGGCCGAAAAATTCCGCAAGAAAATTTCCAGCGGTGAGGAAAAAAAGAAAAAGAAGACCACCAAAAGCAAGACCAAAAAGCAATCCGGGGAAAAACCGGACTCCGCCTCCCATTCTTTTGAATAAATGGGGGGAAACCCAATTTCCCTGAAAATCTCTTCCTGACTTAAAGGGGGGAGCCCATAAACTTAACCGTTCATTTTTGGCTTCCTGAAAAACACGCTTCAACTAAGGAATATTTGTCCAATCAATATCACTTTTTGACCAATCAGTGCAAGCATTTTATGTGCTAATTCCCTAAAGTTTAAAAAAGATTAAGTAACCTTGCGAAAAAGGGGAAATTAGCAACTACACAGTGCTAAATATCTACTCGGTATTTTTAGGTCTTGAAATTGGATAGGATTCAGTTGCTTTATTTCCCTGCCAAGTCATAACTCGTTGAGGAGGCGTTATGAACCGAATAGTATTTTTTGTTTGCGTTCTTTTTTCTTCATTTGTAATAGCCCAGGATTGGAAAGTAGAAATAAATGGGAAACAGCAGGATATATCAGCTAAACAAATTGACTCTCTTATATACATCGATGTCATCGGATTTGGAGCTGCAGTAGGAGTACCGGTTGAAGTAGATGGGAACAATCATACGATTAAAATCAAACGTCCTGGCGTGGTGGATTATAGTCGTCCGGCAGAAGAGGGTGAAACCTACCAATTAGAAGGGGAAAACCATACTCGGTTTACTTTTACCTACCTTGGTTACACATACCACCCGTCACGTTGTTTAACTACCACTGACGGCAAGCAAATCAGTCTCTGCTACGGAGATAAACAGCCTGTTTCCATGATGTTAATCCGCTTCCGGATTGGTAATTCTGGAGATCAACCCCTAACACTAAATAGGAGTTTTTTAAATTTTTACGTAGTAGACGAAAATCAGCATACTACCAAAGAATTAAATTTTTGGTTTACTGTAGATACCCGCCGGGCCACACTCCCCATTTTGCTTCCCGGGCAATCTGTTGAATTATATAGCGTGGTGGATAAAGCGGAAGATCCTGAGCCGAAACGAATTTTAGTCGAATATCGCCGGGATAAACAAATGCTGGAATTTCCCATTAATGGTGCCAGCAGCGGAGGAACTCCGCCCCAGAGCGGAGATGTCCGGGTTGTTATTACTGGCTTTGAGGTAAAAACGGCTACTTCAGACGACCCGTTGAATATAGATGGTTGTGGGGATGAGGTTTTTGTCCATACCGGTGTGTGGATATTTCATCAATCACAAGAAACAAATTCGCCCTTTGAGGATGAATTTTTATTTAAACAGGCATACCAGCAACGTACACCCGTGATTGGCGATATTAATGGGTTTCCGAATCGCATTAAAGGAGGAACGGGTAATATAGCTGCGTGTCCTTCCCTTAGCCCGCCCAAGGGGGGATTTCTTACGGGTAATTCATTTCCACCATCCAATCCACGTAAAATACAGGGTACTCCCCTTCGCACCAAATTACCCATGTTGGTATATCAGGGGCCCATTACAGACAGTGCAATGGTCGTTATAATGCCAACAATTTGGGAATGGGGTGGCGATGCTTCCCTATATAATGAAGTCTCCAAATGGGTATTAGGTTCACAAAAAGGATCCTGGGCCAGCGATATTCGGATTCATGTACCCGGTATCCTCAAAGGGGTTTCTTTAACGCAGTTGGTTGAAATGCCAAATGCCATTGATGGTACCGCAACTATTCGTTCCAGTATCGGTTCAAACCTTTTTTATGCTGGTGCGCCGGACCGGCCAATTGGTAATCATGTATTCCACAGTTCCCTTGACTTGGGTACATCCTATTACTATACCCCGTTTATAATTGCTTTAAATCCAGCAAATGTGGAAAAGGTTATTCAAAATGGTGGGTTAATTACTCTGGATTATAATCGGCCTAATCCTGATAATCCGGAAG
>WGBF01000135.1 GCA_015494485.1 bacterium
TTGGCCCCCCGGCAGATGTAATTCGGCGCATGGGGGATAAGTCCGAAGCCAAGCTGGCAATGAAAGAAGCCGGTGTGCCGGTTGTACCCGGTAGCGATGGGGTAGTGGAGAGTGTGGAAGATGCCCTCCGCATTGCGGCAGACATTGGCTACCCGGTCATGCTAAAAGCCGTAGCTGGTGGGGGTGGCAAGGGCATGCGCATTGTCCGCGATGCCGAAAGTATGGAAAACAGTTTTATGATGGCCAGTGCCGAAGCCGAAGCGGCTTTCGGGAATCCCGGCCTGTATATCGAGAAATACATTGAAAGCCCGCGGCATATCGAAATTCAGTTGCTGGCGGATAATTACGGGAATGTTATTCATCTGGGGGAACGGGAATGTTCCATTCAGCGGCGCCACCAGAAACTGATTGAAGAAGCCCCGTCTCCCATCGTGACGCCGGAAATCCGCGCCCGGATGGGTGCAGTAGCGGTAAAAGGGGCAGCCCATGTGGGATACCGTTCGGCAGGTACCATTGAGTTCCTCATGGATACCGACGGGAATTTTTACTTTATGGAAATGAATACCCGCATTCAGGTGGAGCACCCGGTCACGGAAATGGTTTACAATGTGGATCTAATTAAGGAACAAATTCGTCTGGCAGCCGGGGAAAAACTGGGTATTTCCCAGGATGAGATCCAGCCTGTGGGCCATGCCATCGAGTGCCGCATCAATGCTGAAGATCCGCTGAATAATTTTATTCCGTCGCCCGGTAAAATTGAATACTTCCACATGCCCGGAGGCCCCGGCGTTCGGGTGGATACCCATGCCTATTCCAGTTATGTGGTACCCCCTTACTACGATTCCCTGGTGGCCAAGCTGATTGTTCACGCGCGAAATCGGCAGGAAGCCATTCGCCGCCTGCGCCGGTCGCTGGATGAATTCATCGTGGAAGGGATTAAAACCACCATCCCCTTTCACAAGTACGTCATTAATACACCGGAATTTCAGGAAGGAAATTTTGATACGCATTTCATTGAAAATATTTATGACACGGAAAAAGTGAAAGAGATTATCGAATCCTGAAAGGAGGGAAGCAATGAATATTCCGGCTGATTTAAAGTATTCCAAGGACCATGAATGGGCACGTATTGAAGGTGATGTTGCGGTAGTTGGTATTACGGATTATGCCCAGAATGAATTGGGTGATATCGTGTATGTGGAATTGCCCGAAGTTGGAACCCAGGTGGAACAGGGCAAAACCTTTGGTACCATCGAAGCCGTAAAAGCCGTATCCGATTTGTTTGCACCGGTAAGCGGTGAAGTGGTGGAAGTGAATGAAAAATTAAACGACTCCCCGGAATTGGTGAATCAGGACCCCTACGGCGAAGGCTGGATGATTAAAATCAAAATGAGCAATCCGGACGAAGTAAATAATTTGCTGAGCAAGGAAGACTACGAAGCCCTGTTGTAACCGATTTTGCAATCATTGACAAACTGTTCTATTACACAGAAAACAGAACGAGGCAAGAATGAGCTACATCGCGAATTCCGAAGCGGACCGTCAGGCGATGCTTCGGGAGATTGGCGTTCAATCGTTTGAAGAATTGATTCAGTACATTCCCGAAGAACTGCGATTAAAACGGGAACTGGACCTTCCGCAACCCCTCAGTGAACTGGAGGCGGTTGCGCATCTGGAGGATCTGGCCAATCGCAACAAACGGGCGGTTATTTTTGCCGGAGCCGGCGCGTATGACCACTACGTGCCGGCAGCCGTACGGCACATTTTATGGCGGTCGGAATTTTATACCGCATATACCCCGTACCAACCGGAAGTCAGTCAGGGGACCCTCCAGGCCATTTACGAATACCAGACGTACATTTGCCGTCTCACCGGAATGGATGTCGCCAATGCTTCCATGTACGATGGCGGTTCCGCACTGGCCGAAGCGGTGTTAATGGCAGCACACCATACCCGGCGCCACCGGGTGCTGGTTCCGGAGAATATTAATCCCAATTACGTGCGTATCATCGAAACCTATACCCAGCATCAGGATATCGAGCTGGTACGAGTTCCGCTCCGTGACGGCATTGTAGATGACGAGGCGGTGCAACAGCTGGTGAATGACGATACCGCGGCGGTGTTGTTGCAACACCCCAATTTCTACGGATTGCTGGAAAATCCGGAACGCATTGGTCAGATGGCCCATGAAGCCGGGGCGCTGTTCATTACGTTTGTGGATCCCATCTCCCTGGTGGTACTGCAACCCCCCGGAGAGTACGGAGCGGATATTGTTGTCGGGGAAGGGCAGGCGCTGGGCAATGCCCTGAATTTTGGTGGGCCCTACCTGGGCATTTTTGCTGCCACCCGTCCACTGATTCGCAAAATGCCGGGACGGATTGTGGGGCGTACGGTGGACATTGAAGGCCGCACCGCTTATGTAACCGTTTTGCAAACCCGGGAACAGCACATTCGCCGCGAAAAAGCAACCAGTAACATTTGCACCAACTCCCAGTTATGTGCCCTGGCTGCCACGGTTTACCTCTCCCTGCTGGGTGAGCACGGTATCCGCCGCGCCGCGGAAAAAAGCCTGAGCAATAGTCATTATCTTGCGCGAAAGATTGCGGAAATTCCGGGATTCAAACTGAAATTTGATAAGCCGTTTTTCAAAGAATTTGCAGTAGAAACGCCGGTGCCGGCCGGACAAATCATTGACCGCCTGGCAGACGAAGGCATTATTGCAGGTGTGGATCTTGAATCGATGGGTATGGGAAGCGGGTTGTTAATTGCGGTAACCGAAAAACGCACACAAGACGAAATGGACCAATTTATTGCAGCGCTTAACCAATTTAAACGGTAGTCCTATGCCGAAGGTTTTGGTTGTTGATGACAATCCCGACATGGTGGAAACGCTGGAGCATCTCTTTGCGTTTTACGGATTCGAGGTTGTGCGCGCGTTTAACGGGAAAGAAGGAATTGAAGTCGCGGAGAAAGAGCAACCCGATATTATTATTCTGGATGCTCTCATGCCCATCATGAACGGCTTTGAAGCCTGTGAATATCTGAAGAAAAATCCGCAGACGCAGGATATCCCCATTATTTTCCTTTCCGCCAACTACACGGACGATGAGCATCGGATTACCGGACTGGAACTGGGTGCGGATGATTATGTTCTGAAGCCCTTCAATGCCAAAGAATTGATTGCCAAAATCAATACCATTCTAAAACGCAAAGAAGTCGTCCAGAAGCTGAAAACGGATAATCAAAAGCTGCTGGAAAAACACCAGAACGTTACCCGCGAAATAGAGCAGGTGAAAGAGCGCATCAAAGAACGTCAGGTGGATAATTTGATTGACCCCCTGACCGGTTTGTACGACGGCACCTATTTCACCGTACGGCTGAAAGAAGAATTCCATCGCGCGGAGCGGTACGAAACCCCGCTGGGGCTTGTGCTGCTGGACGTGGATTTCTTTCAGAAAATCAATGAGGTGTACGGCGAGCAAACCGGCGATTACATTTTGATGAAAATCGCCAATGTGATTCTCCACAATACCCGCGCATCGGATATTGTTTTCCGCCTGAAAGGAAATACCTTTGCTATTTTACTGCCCAACACGGATGAAACCGGCGCTTTTTACGAAGCGGAACGGATTCGCACCCCCATCGAGCAGACCGAATTTTTTGATGAATCCTTTGTGGAATTAAAAAAATTGTCCCGTCGGCGGAAACAGGAGTACCAAAAAGTTACGGTAAGTTTGGGTGTCGCTGCGTATGCCGACACCATGAAGAAACCGGACGATTTGTATCTGAATGCGCAAAAAGCACTGGAAGCCGCAAAAGCGCAGCGGCGGAATGTTACAATTCGTTGGAGTAAAATTCAGGATTTAGAACGAGGAACAGAAAATGTATAAAAAATTAATTTTTGAACTTCATCGCCAGGCTCTGGAAAAAAATTATTTTCCAGGTGAAGAGGAACCGGAAGGGGAGGCAGCAGAGTTCATTCCGGAACATCTGCGACGGAAAAGCCCCCTGCACCTGCCGGAAGTGGGTGAAAATGAAGTGGTTCGGCATTTTGTATCCCTCTCCACTTTAAACTATCATGTGGACAAAGGCATGTATCCGCTGGGGTCCTGTACCATGAAGTACAACCCCAAAGTCAACGAAGATATGAGCACCTTACCCGGTTTTGCTCAGATCCACCCCCACCAACCGGCTAAAACCGTTCAGGGTGCATTGCAATTGATGTTCGAGCTGCAGGAATACCTGAAAGAAATTACCGGAATGGTAGGCATGACGTTGCAGCCCGCAGCAGGAGCCCACGGGGAATTAACCGGCTGTCTGATGATTCGTAAATATCATGAGCTGAAAGGACGCAACCGGGAGGTGATGCTGGTTCCGGATTCAGCGCATGGTACCAATCCCGCTTCTGTAACCATTGCTGGTATGCGTTCTGTCACGGTAAAAAGTGATGAAAACGGCCTGGTTGACCTGGAGGATTTGAAACAGAAACTGGATGAAAATCAGGATAATGTGGCCGGAATTATGCTGACCAATCCCAGCACGCTGGGAATTTTCGAACGCAATATTGCTGAAATTGAAGCACTGATTCACGGGGTGGATGCCCTGATGTACATGGACGGCGCCAACCTGAATGCATTGCTGGGTATTGTTCGTCCCGGCGATCTGGGCTTTGACGTGATTCATTTAAACCTCCATAAAACCTTTTCCGTGCCGCACGGTGGCGGTGGACCGGGTTCCGGCCCCGTTGGCGTAAGCGATCGGCTGGTTGATTTTCTACCGGTACCTATTATCAAAAAGGGGGAAGATGGTTACTACCTTGCAGAGGATGTTCCCCATTCTATTGGACGCATGATTACCTTTTACGGCAATTTTGCCGCCCTGGTGCGGGCCTACAACTACATTCGGATGAATGGCGCCAGAGGATTGCGGGAAATTGCAGAGAATGCCATTATTAACGCCAACTACTTGTTGAAAAAAACGGCTCATTTACTGGATTTGCCGTATAAAACAACGCCCATGCACGAATTTGTCCTTTCCGGTGAACCGCTTCGGGAGTACGGAGTGAAAACGCTGGATGTAGCCAAACGCATACTGGATTACGGGTTGCATGCACCCACCGTGTACTTCCCCTTAATTGTGAAA
>WGBF01000136.1 GCA_015494485.1 bacterium
AGCTTTATTCGCGGTACCCTTGCCGGCAGGCGGGAGCGCAAGAAGCGTAGCAGCGTGAGTAAAAATGCGGCCAAAATGTTTTCCTTCCGCAAAGGATTGCAGGAGATTATTCAGGCGCTGTATGCCATGTATCAGGATTCTGTCATAACGCAAGCCGAAATCACTTCCGTTCAAAAAGAAGGCAACTGGTTTGTAACCCGCATGGAAACACCAGAAGGTACGCTGCGGGTAATTAGTCGGGCAGTGGTATCTGCCATTCCTGCCTATGCGTATGGGGAACAGTTTCCCTTTTTACCGAGGGAAATTTTGAGCATTTTGCATGCTATTGAATACGCCCCCATTGCGGTGGTATTTGTGGGGTACAACAAGTGGGATCCCCGGGCGCATCCGCTGGATGGATTTGGTTTCCTGGTGCCCCGGTCGGAAAAGCGCCGTATTCTGGGGGTGTTGTGGAACAGTTCCATTTTTCCGGAACGTGCTCCGGATGGCGGTGCCGCACTGACGGTGTATATCGGCGGCAGCCGGCAACCGGAATTGGTGGATTTACCGGAAAGCGCCCTGACCCACATCGCCCTGGAAGAATTGAAAGCATTGCTACATGTGCAGGTCGCACCCGATGAGGTTTTTGTGAAAAAGTACGAAAAGGCTATCCCTCAATATACCATTGGTCATCCCGACCGTGTTGCCCGTTTACGCCAGTTTCAGAAAACCGTCCCGGGATTTTATTTTGCTGGGAATTTCCTGGAAGGCGTTTCTGTTTCCGATTGCATTAAGAATGGTGCCGCCGTGGCAGATGATGTGCTGCGTTATCTGGAAGCGCAATGGGATTTTACCCGACCGGCGCAGGGAACCGTGCACCAGGCACCACTGCAAAGTCAGAAAGCGGATGACCTGAAGCCGTATTTAAATTAACCGCAACGTGAAAACAAATGAGGTGCCCATGTTCGAGCCCTATTACCGACCCCGACGATTACGGAAGACCCCGGCCATTCGCGCAATGGTGCGCGAAACCCATCTTACCCCCTCCGACTTCATCGCCCCGTTGTTTGTGACGGAAGGTAAGGGAGTGCGGAATCCCATTTCCAGCATGCCGGGGCAGTTTCAGCTATCGATTGATGAATTGATTGCAGAGGCAAAAGAAATTTTCGCGCTGGACATACCGGCCGTGATTTTATTTGGTATTCCGGCCATAAAGGATGACGTTGGATCCGATGCCATGAGCGATGAGGGCATTATTGCCCGCGCAGTGCGTGCCATGAAGGAAGCCGTCCCGGACCTGCTGGTCATCACCGACGTGTGCTTTTGTGAATACACCGACCACGGGCACTGTGGCGTGCTGCACGGCCATGATGTGGATAACGACGCCACCCTGGCCAATCTGCAAAAGCAGGCCGTGGTGCATGCCCGTGCCGGTGCCGATATGGTGGCACCATCCGGTATGATGGACGGCATGGTGGGTGCAATTCGGGAAGCCCTGGATGCCGAAGGGTTCACCGATGTTCCCATTATGAGCTATGCCGTCAAATATGCCTCCGGCTTTTACGGGCCCTTCCGGGAAGCCGCGGAGTCGGCTCCGCAGTTTGGTGACCGCAGCACGTATCAAATGGACCCGCCCAACAGCCGGGAAGCCCTTCGGGAAGCCCAACTGGATGTGGAAGAAGGAGCGGACATTCTCATGGTCAAACCGGCCATGCCGTACCTGGATATTCTCTATCAGGTGCGCCAGACCTTCGGACTGCCCACCGCTGCGTATCAGGTGTCCGGTGAATATGCCATGTTGCATGCGGCGGCGCAAAACGGCTGGCTGGATCTGGATCGGGTGATGATGGAATCCCTGATTGCAATTAAACGGGCCGGTGCGGACATGATTTTAACCTATTTCGCCAAGGATGCGGCCAGACGACTGAATACGTGAAACGAACTGCGTTGTTGTGGGGAGAAATCCCGAAGGTGTAATACAATTTGAATGTGCTCAACCATTAACACCGAACGCAAAGGAGTACCCATGAATACAACCCGCAGCCAGCAATTGTTTGAGAAAGCGCGGCAGGTAATACCCGGCGGGGTGAATTCGCCGGTTCGGGCGTTTAAAGCGGTTGGTACCACGCCTATCTTTTTTGAATCGGGAAAGGGAGCATATCTGTATGATGTGGATGGTAATCGCTATATTGATTACGTTGCTTCCTGGGGCCCCTTGATTCTGGGATATTCCCATCCCCGGGTGGTTGCCGCCCTACTGGAAGAAGTTCAGAAAGCCACCAGTTTTGGGGCACCCACGGAGGTGGAGATTCAACTGGCAGAACTGGTTGTGGAAATGGTACCCTCCGTTGACATGGTGCGGATGGTAAACTCCGGAACAGAAGCCACCATGAGTGCCATCCGGCTGGCACGCGCTTACACCAACCGCAACAAAATTATCAAATTCAGCGGGTGTTACCACGGGCATGGGGACAGCTTTTTAATTCAGGCCGGCAGTGGAGCAACAACCCTGGGCGTGCCGACCAGCCCGGGCGTGCCATCTGCCATTGCCGGGGAGACGCTGATTGCCCGGTTCAACAATCTGGAGTCGGTAGAAGCGCTGTTTAATGCTTTTCCCGATGATGTGGCAGCGGTGATTGTGGAGCCGGTTGCGGGGAACATGGGCGTTGTGCCACCTCAACCGGGTTTTCTGGAAGGACTGCGTAAATTGTGCAATCAGTACGGTTCCCTCCTGATTTTTGATGAAGTGATGACTGGCTTTCGGGTGGCGCGAGGAGGCGCGCAGGAACGCTACGGTGTAATGCCGGACATAACCACCCTGGGCAAAATCATTGGCGGTGGGTTACCGGTTGGTGCCTACGGAGGCAAACGGGAAATTATGGAGTTGGTTGCCCCGGAGGGGCCCGTGTACCAGGCCGGAACCCTTTCCGGCAATCCGCTGGCCATGCGGGCAGGACTGGTTACCCTGCAGCAGTTGCATTCCGGGGAAGCGTACACCCATCTGGAAAACCTGGGGCAGGCACTGGAGGACGGCATGGCAGAGGTCCTGCGCCAGCTGGAGTTGCCCCTGTATACCACCCGGGTTGGATCCATGGGATGTTTGTTTTTTACGGACACCCCGGTACTGGATTACGAAACGGCAACCACCATCAATACGGATCTGTATGCGACCTATTTCCAGGGGATGCTGGGGGAAGGCGTTTACATGGCACCCAGCCAGTTTGAAGCATACTTTATTTCCACTGCCCACACCCGCGCGGAAATTGATCGTACGGTGGAGGCCAGTTATCGGGTATTAAAAGGCATGAAGGAAAAAGGATTATTTCCATTCTGACGAAAAGCATCACGTACATGTCTGAGCTTATACTGCCAGAATTGCCTTTTCCTGAAAGAATCCTATCGATTGCGCCCGTATTTTTCATGGCTGGATACCCACTCCCAGGACGAAATTGCACTGGCTAAGCTGATTTCTCCGGCCAGCGCCACTGCCGCTACGATTTCGGCGAATTTTCGAACTTTTCCTTTGCCGTAACAGCCCATC
>WGBF01000137.1 GCA_015494485.1 bacterium
ATCCCCACTCATTTGATGTTTCACCAACTGCGTTCCATCGATTGAAGCCAGCATCCCCGTTAGTACCAATTCTGTGCCTTTCACCCAGCCCAATGCGCCAATGGGGACATGACACCCGCCTTCCAGAGTGCGCATGAATTGCCGTTCCGCCAAAACGGCCGCAGCCGTATTCGGATGGTGAATGGCTTGAAGATAGCTGGCAATGGTGGCATCACCTGTTCGGCACACCACTCCCAGCGCCCCCTGCCCCACAGCAGGTACCAACACATCCGGTGGAAAATACTGCACAATATGGTTTTGCAGCGACAGGCGATGCAAGCCGGCTGCCGCCAGTACCATGCCATCCCACTGGTGCTCTTCCATTTTGCGAATTCGGGTAGGCACATTGCCCCGAACGGGCACAATGTTTAAATCCGGTCGCCGGTGCAACAATTGCGCCCGCCGCCGTAAGCTTCCGGTGGCTACCGTACTTCCCCGGGGGAGACTGTCAAACGGTTTCCGTGCCGGGGATAAAAAGGCATCCCGCACATCGCCACGTTCCGGAATGGCCTGAATGTGCAAGCCTTCCAGCAAAACGGTGGGGATATCCTTCAGGCTGTGCACAGCGATATCCACCCGACCATTCAGTAAGGCCTCATCCAGTTCGCGGGTGAATAGTCCCTTGTCCCCAATTTTTTCCAGAGGCTGTTCCAGGTGCTTATCCCCTGTGGTTTTTATGGTGATGATTTCAAAGGTTACTGAAGGGAACTGCGTTTTCAGCAGAGAAACAATGTGGTTGGTTTGCCACAGTGCCAACTGACTTCCGCGGGTTCCCACGCGAATGGTGTTATTCTTCATTCCGGGTGTCCTCCAGACCAAAAATTTCCTTAATAACATCAATGCGGGTCAGATTTAACCCGCCACCGTTGTTGCTGTATTCCCGCAGTTTTACCAGTGGTAGGTGCAAAATTTTGTTTATCAGATTCTGGGTAATGCGCTCCAGATGGGCATATTCCGCATCGCTGACCCGATGTTTAAATTTCTCCAGTTCGGCTTCCCGTAATGCCTGCAACCGTTTTTGCAGGGCAATAATGGTGGGTTTTACCTGCAGGCTCTGGCGCCACTGTTGAAATTTTTCCACCTCTTCGTCCACAATACGGCTGGCCGCAGGAATTTCCTGGCGGCGGCGCTCCAGGTTGGTGGCTACAATGCCCTGCAAATCGTCAATATCCTGCAAAATCACATTGGGCATTTTTTTCAGGCCTTCTTCAAAATCCCGCGGAACGGCAATATCGATGAGCAATCGGGGGTCGCTGCCATGATGGCTAATGCGCTCCCCATGTTCTTCCACCGTTAGTATGTAATGCGGCGCACGGGTGGCACCGATGACAATATCCATTTCCGCCAGACGGTCGTAAAACGACTCCCAGGGCAATACCCGTAGACGCAATTGCTGCGCCAGTTTTTCCGCCCGTTCCGCCGTTCGGTTGGTTACATAAATTTCACCCACGTTTTTTTCCTGGAGATGGCGCGCCACCAGCATGCCGGTTTCGCCCGCCCCAATAATTAAAGCTTTGCGGCGGGTAAGGTCGCGGAAAATTTTCTGCGTTAACTCCACAGCGGCAGACGCTACGGAAATGGCCCCCCGCCCCAGAGCGGTTTCAGCCCGCACCCGCTTTCCGGCGGCAATGGCAAACAAAAACAATTTATTCAGAACGGTTCCGGCGGTACCCACTTCCTGAGCCTGGTAAAATGCGTCCTTTACCTGACCCAGAATCTGTGCTTCGCCGATAATCATGGAATCCATTCCGGCAGCGACTTTAAATAGGTGTGTTACAGCCTCCCGTCCTTCGTAAAAATAAAAGACGTTTTCATTGGCATCCGCTACATCCGGGCGGAATGTGGTAAGAAACGCCAGCAACTGTTGACGCTGCCGGTGTACTTCCGACGCAAAAGCGTAAATTTCTGTTCGATTGCAGGTACTTAAAATAACGGCTTCGTGGATGCCGGGTTCTTCCGCCAGCCGCCGAAGCACTTCCGGGAGCTCGTTATCCGTTATGGCCACCCGTTCCCGGATTTCCACCGGCGCAACGTGATGGCTAATCCCAAATGCAATAATTTCGCTCGGTACGTCCATGACCTGCTTACTTGAATTCATGAAAATTGGACATAAACAAATTCACCACCAGCATGGAGAACAAAATGACCGCCAATCCCCCCAGGGACAACAACGCCATAACCCGCCCCGGCCATCGGGCTTTTACTTTTCCGTACACCACCAGGGCGTAAATAAACCAGGCGATATAGGTTATAATTGCCTTGGCATCAAAGGGAGAAAAGGACACATACACCTGGCCGGTAAGTCCCAGACCCAGAATAATGGCCAGCGTTAAAAAGAACAGGCCAATATTGGCAGCGCGCACATTCATTTCGCTTAATTCTTCCAGAGAGGGGAGCCGCCGATAAATAATGCCGAAATGGCTTTGCTTTATTTCGTGAAACAGCATCAGGTACATCAGACCATAAATGGCGGAGATAATAAAACTGGAGTACCCCAGAATGGCAGAACTTACATGGAATATGAACAACGAACTGGTTAAAAAGGGCGGAAATTCCCCTTTCAGGGTGTCGAAAAAGGCAGAAGAAAACAATTGAATAAAAAAGACAAAAATAAGGATATAATAGCCTGTGGTTTTATTCCCGGAACGGTACTCCACATAGGCATAAATTAACGCTACTGCCAGAGCAATAACCGAAAACGCTTCCCACACCGTAGCCACCGGAAAATGCCGGTAATACACCCCCCGTAAAATGATTTCGACAATGTGAATGGCAATCGTAGTATGGAGCATTCGGGTGGCTTTTTGTCCTGCCGGTTGCTGTTCCCGAAAAAAGAAAATGGCATACAGGTAGGTGGTGTAAAAATACAGAACCGGTAATACAACGTTTAGCAGTTTAATAATACCTTCCATCACGCTCCCTAAACTGACTGGTCAGTCATTTTACAACAAAAACAACCAAATCACAACCCAAAAATTGTTTATTTTTGTGAAGCATTTTCCGAATCGAAATAAAAAACGGCACGCTTCGCTACCCCATTACCGGGACGAAACGTGCCGCACAATTCGGGTTCATTAAGATGTGTTAGAATACACGGAAACTCATGTCTTTCCGGCCTGCATCAGGTGCCCATTTCCCAGGAAGACAGGTATTTCTCCTGCTCTTCCGTTAGCTGGTCAATTTGAATCCCCATGGATTCCAGTTTTAACCGCGCGATGTAATCCTCGATTTCGCGGGGCACCTCGTACACGCCGGGTTCCAGTTTCCGCTTCAATGCAAATTCGGTGGTGAGTGCCTGTGTGGCAAAACTCATGTCCATCACACTGGCGGGATGCCCTTCCGCTGCGGCCAGATTAATGAGCCGCCCTTCAGCCAGAAGGAAAATCCGGCGTCCGTCCGCCAGTTGATATTCATCCACAAACTGACGCACATTGGCGCGTTTCTTTGCAGCCAGTTTTTCCAGCGCAGGAATGTCTATTTCCACATTGAAATGCCCGGAATTGGCCACAATGGCACCGTCTTTCATTCGTTCAAAATGTTCTTTCCGAAGCACATGGATGTCGCCGGTAAGGGTAACAAAAATGTCCCCTTCTTTGGCAGCTTCCAGCATGGGCATTACCCGGTACCCATCCATGGCAGCTTCCAGCGCTTTCAGGGGATCCACTTCGGTAATAATGACGTTGGCGCCCATCCCCCGCATGCGCATGGCCACACCGCGGCCGCACCATCCGTAACCAGCAACAACCACGGTTTTTCCGGCAACCAGAACGTCCGTTGCCCGGATAATGCCATCCACAGTGGATTGCCCCGTCCCGTAGCGGTTGTCAAACAAATATTTGGTATGCGCATCGTTAACGGCAAAGACGGGCAATTTAAGCGCGCCGTCCTTGTGCATGGCCCGCAGACGAATCACCCCCGTGGTGGTCTCTTCCATGGAAGCGTAAATTTGCGCCGTTTTTTCGGGATAATCTTTATGCAAGGTGGAAATTAAATCCGCACCGTCGTCCATGGTAATTACCGGGTCATGTTGCAAACAGGCATGAATGTGTTTGTAATACGTGTCGTGATCTTCGCCTTTAATTGCAAATACAGGAATATCGTATTCCTTCACCAGGGCGGCAGCCACATCGTCCTGGGTGCTTAAGGGATTGGACGCACACAACACCAGGTCTGCCCCGCCTGCTTTCAATGTGCGGGCCAGGTTGGCGGTTTCGGCGGTAATGTGCAAACACGCTGCCATCCGCTTTCCCGCCAGGGGTTTTTCCTTTTCAAACCGTGCCCGAATGGCCCGCAGCACCGGCATGTCGTGATCGGCCCATTCAATCCGCTTTTTACCCTCTTCTGCCAGGGCTAAATCTTTTACATCATATTCCATTGCCACTCTCCTACTTTAATTCAATGGTTTTCCTTTGCGTTTGTTAATTAAACGTATAAGTTAATCGGAGGAAAGACCGGTAACCAAAGCGGTTTTAAAATTTTACGGCGATCTCTTCCGGGTGGGCCAGTAAATACCGCATTTCTTCCGGCTCAATGGTATCTTCCGGAAAGGATACCGCAGAAATCTTCAATTGAAACTCCAGCGCCAGTTGCGAATCTTTGTCGGTTAAAAACTCCACGTGCATTAATTCCCGCAGCCGTTTCAAAAACAATTTTACTTTGTTCCGGTTACTTCGGGGGAGCATGATTAAAAAGGAATTCACGTCGTATTTAATCAGCACATCGCCCTGGCGAAGGTGTTTTTCCAGGAATTGAACCAGGTTCTGAATCAGTGCTGGTAGCGCCTGCTGAAATGCCCGGCGCCGTTTTTTGCCCAGTTGAATATCCATCCGAACCACGGAGAACGGCTGCTGGTACCGCTGAGCGCGCTTAAATTCAATGGGAAAATAATATTCAAAAAACTGGCGATTGAATAACCCCGAGTCACCATCCAGAAAACTACCTTTGGCCAGATGGTCAATGTGCAACACCGTATCCCACGCCACCCCAAATATTTCCCCCAGTTTCAGCAGAATGTTCAGTTCGGATTCTTCAAACGATTTGGGTAAGGGACGCCGTAATTTTAATACCGCAATGGGATTTCCAAAATGGGAAACTAAAGGTAAATAAACCACTGCCCCTTTTACCTTTCCCCGCGCATTGTAATACGACAGATCCGCATACTGGGTAATATCCGAAATATAAATCATTTTATTTAATGAAAAGGCACGCCCTACCCCTCCTTCGTTCGGGTGGTAGAAAAAACCTTTCAGGTTTCGTTGAGAAACGCCGTGGGAGAATTCCAATTGCAGAATATCCCGGCTTTCGGAATAGGTAAATACACCAAACTCATTTACGTTAAACTGTTCAACAAGATATTTTTTCAATTGATGAAAATACTGCCGGGGTTCGGTAATGCCTTTAAAACTTTGAGCGGCTTCCAGTAATTTCTGCCCCTGTTGCAACTGGTGAATTAAAATATTGTTAATACTCTCCAGCTCCGCAAGGCGCTCTTCCAATTCATACAATTGTTGTTGAATTTTTGAAATTGACTGGCTCATCACTTTGTTGCGTTTATGACGGGTTAAGATACAGCAGGTAAAGGGAAACAATCAAGAGGTAAAACGTTAATTTTTTAAGGCTTACCATTTTCTGGCAACGCCCCATACAATTTGAGGTTGCAATCACCGATATTGCGCATTATATTTATTGCACAATTGTGCAATAATAAAGGAGAACAAATATGCGACATGGCATGCACCACCGTGGCCCAATGATGGGGCCCATGATGGATCCCCGTAGCCGGCTATTCATGGCGCTGGCAAATGACCAACGATTAAAAATATTAACGCTGTTAAAGGAGGGTGAAAAAAGCACGGCGGAAATCCTGGAAGCCCTGCAGCTGGACCCGTCTGTCGTCTCCCGACATCTCACCCTGCTTCGTAATGTCGGGTTAATCCAGGCGCGCAAGGAAGGGGTGTCCCAGCGGTACACCGTTGCGGATGAACGCATTTTTGAGATGATTCGCCTGGCTTCCGCAATCATTAAAGATTGGCTGGATAAACATCTGGAATTTTTTGAATAACATAACGG
>WGBF01000138.1 GCA_015494485.1 bacterium
GGGTAGCGCCACCAAAACTCATGTTTAATACCTGAATATTGACCCCCTGCGGGTCTCCCGCATCGTACAGTTGTTTTAATTCAATGGCGCGGTCCATGGCAGCCAGAATAATGCTGGTAGAAGACGTGCCATCGGTGCGGAAGATTTTTAATGCGTAGAACAACGCACCCGGTGCCGCACCGACCATGGGAATTCCGTCAATGCCGTTTCCAAAATAATCGGGAATCACACAATCCGGACAATAGCGTTTAACGGCTTCCTGAATAGCCGGATTGCTAAAGCCAAAAATCGCATTGGCTCCCACACAGGAGGCAACCCAGGTGCCGTGGGGAGCGTTGTTGGAGCTGGTTGCCGGTACGCCATCATCAGTGAAATTTTCGCCTCCAATAACGCGGTTTCCTACCGCCACTGCGTCGGTGGAAACACCCGAATCCATAATGCCCACGATGATGCCTTCGCCGGTGTGCCCGGTATTATCCATAAAGGCCTTGGCGCCAATCAACGTATTGGTGTACGGGGAATAATTATCCCCTTTAATATGTGTGGTGATATCTTCCGTGGTTAGCGATTGACGAAAGGTTGCGTCGGCCGCCGCTCTGGCCGGATCCATTAGCAATTGCGGCCGGGAACGGACCGGAATTTTGGGTAAGGTAACCTCTTTGTCTTTATACACATTGTTAATGATTTTCTGTGCCGAAAGGACTTTCAAAGCTTCCAGCGGAACTTCCGCAGCGATAGCCGAAATATGTTTATACTGAAAACGGACTTCTCCGCCAAATTTCTTAATCACTGCACTGACGTGGGAATAATTTTGAGGGTTTACATCCAGAATGACTTTTACCCGGGGAGATGAAACAGGTGGTTTGGGATTCGGTCTGGCGGGGTGTTTCAGGCGTGGATTTCCGGCTAAAAGGAAAATAATGCCACAGAGCAGGATGATGAGCGACAGGGGTAAACGACGCATAGGGCCTCCATATGTTGTTATCCAATAAAAAAGCAGCTTTCCTGAAAAGGTGGGAAATATGAAAAAGACCAGGAAAGCCGCCTCCAATGACCGGCAAGAAAATACAATAAATGGATTGAATTTGTCAATATGGGGAAGGAAAAAAGATAAAATTAATTGACGCCAGAATGGGTTAAATTAAGCGCCCCCGAATGCGCTGACAATTCGGGGGCACTTAAGGGGTGAAAACGGTGCGGATTATTTCATTAAAATCATTTTACGCGTTTTGACCAGTGGGCCACTTTTAAGCTGATAAAGGTAGACGCCGGAGGGAAGGGGAGATCCGGTAATATCCCGGGCATTCCAATTTACTTTGTAGATACCCGGTGCAAAGTTTGCATCCACCAGTGTGGCAATCTTATGCCCCGCCAGGTCAAAAATGTGTAACTGGACGCGTTGGGGGGAACTACCGGTAACCGCAAAGCGAATGGTTGTTGACGGATTGAACGGATTGGGAAAATTCGGAAACAGTTCAAATTCATCTGGAATGGTAGAACTTTCCGCCGTAAGAACGCCAGCCGGATTAGGAGTAACTGAAATGACGGGGTGATACGTTACCGTTCCGGAATAGTCCCTGTCTGCCAGGCGGTAATAGTACGTAACGCCGTTAATGACCTGTGTATCCCTATATCGATATTCATGCCGTTCTGTACTGTTACCCTGACCCGGTATTTCGGCAATGGGGGTAAATTGCGTTTTATCCGTGCTTCGTTCCAGAATAAATGCTTCGTTATTGATTTCCGCTTCGGTAATCCAGGTCAGTTCCACCACCCCGTCGCCCCCGGTGGCGGTAAAGGAAGACAGGGTTACCGGAAGGGATTGGTCATTGGAAAAATCAATGTTAATGGCATAATCCAGCCGCCCTTCATTTGCAGTACCGCCATTGTCAATGGGAATTAACGCATCGTAGGTATTTCCGGCGGTAGTGGTTAAGTAATCTAAACAATTACCTTTTGAATTATCCGCTCCGGTATCAAATACACCATCACTTGTATTGCTACGAAATAATGAAATCGTAAAGGCCATGGTTTCATTACCGGGGGAACCTCCTAAGCTGCTCCAGGGAATGCTGCCTTCAAAAACACCGTTTCCTGCATTCCATTGCAAGTTTCCGGTATTGCTACTGCTCCCAAAACCGGTAGTCCAGACAGTAAAATTATTGTTTCCCGAACCCGCCCGGGAGATGATGAGATAATCCCACCGTGCATCCGGCACACCGCCACCAGGTGAGGTAGAAGTAGGAACGCGGGTGTCTGAAACTCCACCGCCTAAATATTCTTCCGTAGCGGTTGACCCCTGACGACGGATGGATACTTGAATCTGCAATGAACCGTCGCCGGGTGTTTTATCAATATTTGCCGGGAATTTTGCCAGGATGTATAAATTGGTGGCATCGCTGGAAATTCTAAATTCTAAAATGTCTTGTTTGGTACTATCTACAAAGCTACCAAAACTATCGGTGCGGTTGTCTCCGGCGGCATCTTTCCAGATCCATTCATTTAAGCCACCGGCAGTATTGGCACTGTAAATGGACGTATTGTCCGTGGAAGGGGCAATGCCTGTCCAGTCACTGGCATCGCCATCAATTGTGGGTTGCGCAAGACCCAACTGAGTTATTGCCAATAAACAAAATAGTATCAGTACATACCGCATCATAACATCCTCCATCGATTGATTAAACACTCGCGTTATTATATCTACCGGCATGATTTCAGGGCGAACTACCCCTGCCCAATACCGGAAAAATTCGAACGTTAACGGAGAGGGGAATATGTCACAGACCGGAAAAGCGAAAGAAGCCAAGCAAGTTTACGGAATTCTGAGATTAATTCCAATAGGAAGGATAAAATTTGCACAATGTAAATTGTGCCAGAATGGATTTATTCGAATTGGGTTATGAAAATCTATTTTCCCTAAACCCGGGAAGCAGGAAAAATGTCCGCTTTGTTATGCGCTTAGTTTTTCCTGTTTTTTAGCACGTTTGCGGTCGTTGGGATCCAGGTGGATTTTCCGCAGACGGATGGACTGAGGGGTAACTTCTACCAGTTCGTCATCATTAATAAATTCCAGGGCTTCTTCCAGCGTTAACTCAATGGCGGGAATAATCCGTGCCGCTTTATCGCTCCCGGCAGCCCGCATATTGGTTAATTTCTTTTCCCGCTGAACATTCACTTCCAGATCCCCTTCTTTAACATGTTCTCCTACAATTTGCCCCTGGTAGACCACGTCACCGGGTTTGATGAAAAAGCGACCCCGGTCCTGCAGGGAGTCAATGGCATAAGCCGTAGCCGGACCGGTTCCCATGGAAACCAGCACGCCCGTCTGCCGCTGGGCAATTGCCCCTTTGAAATATTCGTACTGGTAAAACCGATGGTGCATAACGGCCTCACCGGAAGTGGCGGTCAACAGGCGACTGCGGAGCCCTTTTAAGCCCCGGGTGGGTATGTGAAATTCCAGATGGGTGGTGGCGCCTTTGTGCTCCATGGTAACCATTTCGCCCCGCCGTTGCCCCACCAGCTCAATCACTTTTCCGGCAAATTCCTGGGGGACATCCACCACCAGAATTTCTATCGGCTCCATTTTTTTACCCCCTGCTTCCCGGTAAATAACCCGTGGTTGGCCCACCTGCAATTCGTAGCCTTCCCGGCGCATGTTTTCGATTAAAATGGAAAGGTGCAAAAGGCCTCGCCCGGAAACCTTGAAGCGGTCCGGTGAACTGGTTTCTTCCACCCGCAGGGCCACATTGTGCTGCAATTCTTTAAACAGGCGTTCCCGTAACTGGCGGCTGGTGACGAAGCGACCTTCTTTTCCGTAAAAGGGGGAATTATTGGTTAAAAAGGTCATGCTGATCGTGGGTTCATCCACGGCAATTAAAGGCAACGGTTCCGGATGTTCGGCGTCGCAAATGGTGTCCCCGATGTGGATGTCTTCCGCTCCAACAACAGCGCAAATATCCCCGCATGCCACTTCCTGCACTTCCCGGCGTTCCAGGCCTTCAAAAACAAATACCTGTTTGGCCGTAAAGGATTCCACATTGCCATCCCGTTTTACAATGGAAAGGCGGTCTGCCTGGCGTAATATGCCGCGGTACACCCGACCAATGCCAATGCGACCCTGGTAATCGTTGTAATCCAGGGTGGTTACCTGCATCTGCAGGGGGCCGGCTTCACACGCCGGAGCGGGAATGGATTCGATGATGGTTTCCAGAAGCGGTTGCAAGGACGTTCCCTGTTCACCCATGGTGCGGGTGGCCCAGCCTTCCCGCCCGCTGGCATAAAGCACCGGAAATTCCAGCTGTTCCTCATCCGCATCCAGTTCAATGAACAAATCGTACACTTCATTTAGCACTTCCCCGGCGCGGCTATCCGGACGGTCAATTTTATTAATTACCACAATGGGCTTTAAATGCAATTGCAGGGCCTTCTGTAATACAAACCGGGTTTGGGGCATGGGGCCTTCAAAAGCATCCACCAGCAGCAGGACGCCATCCGCCATTTTCAACACCCGTTCCACTTCGCCCCCAAAATCGGCGTGCCCCGGTGTATCGATTAAATTGATTTTGTGTCCATTGTACAACACGCTGATGTTTTTGGAAAAAATGGTAATTCCGCGTTCCCGTTCCAGATCGTTGGAATCCAGAATGCGTTCTTCCATCTGCTGGTGCTGTTTAAATATGTTGGTTTGCTTTAATAACTGATCCACCAGAGTGGTTTTGCCATGGTCCACATGGGCGATGATGGCAACATTACGTAGGGTATTCAAAAATTCTCCTTTGTGCTACATTTTAAAACGGGCGGAAGTACGGAAATATCCTCCGCAAATGCAAGGAGTATTTAATTCCGTGAGAAATGTAAAGCGGCCGTGTAAGACCGGTACTTAATTTTCAAAAAAGGGAGGAGGGGATACAAAAATTTTCATTCTTTTAAAAATCCTTACTTTTTAAAAATGTTTGGTATGAAAAATGTTTAAGGTGTGAAATAAAAATATTTTTTATTGAAACCGCTGTTCTCTTTTTCTAATTTACCGACAGTTTTTAAGAAAAACGGGCCGCAAGGCCGTTAGACATAGATTCTTCATAGTGCAAGCAAGAAGCGAAAGCTTCTTTAGAATAGATGTTGCAATAAGCTTTGGGTTAAATAAACGGAATTAAAGCGTAAAGGAACTGCACTATGGAGAATCTATCTACTCCGCAGCCTGATGATGCGGTGCTTACCAAAGGTAAAAACGCCACCCGATTAAAAGAGCATATCGTTGAAATCGTTTCGGACTCCGGTGAAGGGGCCCAGAAAGCGGGGCAGACATTCGGTGCGATATCGGCCAAAATGGGTAATGGTGTTTGGACGGTGGAAATTATTCCCGCGGAAATTCAACCCCCGCCACGGACGGTAACCGGTGCCAGCGGTATTCGAATCCGTTTGGGTTCTTTCAAAATTACCAATGTTGGTGACGATGCCGATTTAATTGTTGCGTTTAATGAACAGGTCCTGTTGGGGCGGGTTCAGACACACAACCTGAAAAAGGGTGCCACTATTTTGCTGGAGAACATGTGGCGCACCCACCAGGATCCCTCCATTCGTGAATCGTACGAAAAAACCTACAACTGGCTGGTTGCCGAAGGCTACAATGTGATTGAAGTCCCGATGGAGCAGGAGTGCCTTAAGCATGTGAGCAATCCCCGCAAGGGGAAAAACATGTTTGTTCTGGGCATGTTGTGCTCCATTTACAGCCGGGACCTGGAATTAGCCCGTGAAGAAGTCCGCCAGTTGTGGAAGAAAAAAGGCCAGAAAGTAGTGGACAGCAATTTGAAGCTGTTCAACGCCGGTTATGCCTGGGCAGAAGAAAATCTGGATTTCAAATACGAAATCCCGTCTGCCGGTATCACCGAACCTCAGGTGGTAATGAACGGCAACGTGGCCCTGGCGCTGGGGATTGTAGCTTCCGGAATGGAAGTGTGCGCCATGTATCCCATTACGCCGGCCACATCGGCGTCGCATTATTTAAGTGAAATTTTTGAAGAAGTGGGCGGTGTGGTTCATCAGGCAGAAGATGAAATTGCCGCCGTGGGCTTTGCCGTGGGCGCCTCCTATGCCGGAAAGGTGGCGGTGACCATTACCTCCGGTCCCGGTATGTCCCTGAAAACGGAAATCATTGGTCTGGCCACCATGGCGGAAATACCGCTGGTTATTGTAAACGTTCAGCGCGGTGGCCCCAGTACCGGATTACCCACTAAGGTTGAACAGGGGGATTTGCTTCAGGCGTTGTTTGGTCCCCACGGGGATGCGCCCAAGATTGTCATGGCCTGTTCTACTATTGAAGATTGTTTTTATTCGGTCATTACAGCGCGGAAAATTGCTGAAACGTTTCGAATTCCGGTATTGGTATTGTCCGATGCCAACCTGGCCACCGGGCAACAGCCGTATCCGCGGCCCAAATTCAATAAAGATTGGGTAGCCCCGCCCATTGACCTGAGTCCGGTACCGGAAGGCACCAAGCCGTACGACTGGGACGAAAAGACCGGCCTTTCCCGGCGCATCATTCCCGGACAACCCGGTGGGGTACACCGCATTACCGGTCTGGCCCATGACCGCAACGGCCAGGTGGCGTATGAACCCTGGATTAACCAGGAAGGGATGCGGGCGCGTAGTTTGAAAA